>JAJISE010000002.1:19507-50647 GCA_022848865.1 Candidatus Thermoplasmatota archaeon
CGAGGTGTGGCCCACTGGTGGCAGTCTGACCCTCAGCAAGGTAATCAAGCCCGGGTACTTTGATCAAGGGCACCTTTCCCTGGACCCGGAAAATGACCCTATCCAGGAGCTCCAATCGCTCGACAGCACGATGCACGAATTCGACGCAAAGGCCCTGTTGGGGAGGTTCCTGTTCAAGGGGGATATGGTCCAGCAACAGGTCAAGAAACTCTCTGGGGGCGAGAAGGCTAGGCTGTCGATACTGAAGCTTGTCCTATCACCGTTGAGCCTCCTGCTTCTCGACGAACCGACAAACCATCTGGACATACCGGCGCAACAGGTGGTCGCTGCCGCGATCAACAGCTACAAGGGGACAGCGTGCATCGTCTCCCACGACAGGTACTTCCTGGATTCGGTGGCCAACAAAATCCTCAGCTTCAGGAGTGGGAAACTGGAGTTGTTTAGCGGCAATTACACAAACTATCGCGCACAGGTAACGAGCGGAAGGTTGGATGAGCAGGTCGAAGCGGTGGTAAAATACGTGGTGGACAAGAAGTTCACGGACTGGTACACCGGGCGACGATACGTTCCTGGAGACATCGTGGAGATATCAGAGGATGAGTTTAGCAATTTCCGCTGGGCGCTGGAGACCGGAAGACTAGTGCCTATGAAGCGGAACGAAACAACCGAGCGGCGCAAGAACAGGAGGAATGCAGCATAATCTCTCCCATTCCTGCGAGCGATTCTCTTTGCCTTCATCGTGAATCTCCTCGATATGAACCCATGGAAAATTGAAATTCTCCATCGCGCCATATCCTAAACGGAGGATGAAACTGGCGACATGTTCCTTAAGAAAGGATTGATTTCTGCTGATTTATGGGTAATCCTCAGCTCGGGTAAGAAGTTGCATTATGGGTCGAATGTTCGTAAGGCATATGACCATTGGAAAAGTGTATTAGAAGATTCGATACCTGAAAAGTCAATCTCCTGATTATGGCAACCGAGAATATCGAATACAATTTAGAATGAATAAAAGCATGGCACACCATCGACCATCAACGAATCGAGCACCCGCCCCGACGAAGGCGGGGGACGCCAGCCAAAGAAACAGAGCCAAAATGCCGTAGTTCAATATGGAGTCTGACCTTTCTTCCAGACTATGTTCCAACCTTTTCCAGCACGGAGTCTTAGGTTACTCGAAATCCAAACAATCTTGCGAGAACCACGAGCAGTATTCCCAATGCGATCAGCAGACCGGATGTGGCCAGTAGTCCGAACTTGCGGTCCTTGACAATCATCGGAATGGAGACGACTCCCAGTGCGGCAACAATGACACCATAAACGAGTATTCCTGCCGGCCACGAAAACGAAAGGGCTCCAGTCGCAAGTGGCATGAAAGGGATCATGAATGTGCCTACATGGAGGGGAATGGCGGTTCTCAATTCGAACCTGGATATTCTCCAATTATGGTAGACGACAAGCCATACGGCCATGAGAGAGACGAATCCAGCAATGAACACATATGGTTGCCAAAGGGGCCTGATGAGAAGTAGCGCAATCGTGGAACCAACGCCGTAGCCCAACGAGATGAGCTGTCGCGCTTTCATCGTTGGGTTCTTCGGAACTTCCAGTTGCAGGTCCTCGGAATCCACAGAGCATACCTCCACAAGATGGCTTCCAGAGGAAATCGTATTCAGTACATAAGACCAATGTCGCACTTCCCTATGAACCACGACATCACCATCCCCCCTGGCGCTCACGACCGCCTTTCCTTCTCCAGACGCAAGGCTCTGAGGAGGTTCTTCCGGTCCAGGTACTTCTCGATCATTTCATAGACGCCGGAGATCCAGGCCGTCACGGAGAACAGGATCGAGAACATCAGGGAGAACGCCCACTTCACGTCCAGGATCTGCTGGGCCGTCCAGCTGTTGTAGACGATGTACTCGGCGATCATGAACACGCCGTAGAAGAAGGCGAACAGGGATACCCAGATCATCAGGGACAATAGAACGAACAGCGCGATCTTCCTCTTCCATTCTATCTCGTCCACTTCGGTCCTCATCGGCCTGCCTAGTTCTGTATAGTGCGTATGACCTTTTATGTGTGTTGCCGCAAGTGCTAATCGGTGCGCTGGTTTGTATCAGCGGAAGACTCTTCACAGCCTCGAGCCATTCATTGGAGGTCCAAGCACGGAACTCGCCAAGCTCCTTTGCGAGGGCGACACTCTCGTTCGACGCGGGCGTTGCCTTCATTGGAGCAAAAGGATATGTGGCAGGAGAATGGTACCCAAACCAATGGAGAGGAAGTGGAGGGCTCACTTCGAAGGGGTGGCTCGGCTTGCCTCACTCATCCTGTTCCTGACCGCGGTCGTGATCCTCCCACTCATGCTGCTCTTGGATAGCAATTGCATTTACGCGAGTCACCAGGCTCTGAGGTCCATCATCACTTCAGCAGTGGTCACGATGGCGGGTCTCGAAGTCCTGGCGCTGCTCATGGCCAGCTACTATCTCCGCAGCATGAGGATTCGTTTCTTCGCCGCCTCTGCGTTCTTCTCCCTCTGCGTGGCCCTCGTCTTCGCGCTGGTATTCGGACGGTGTGGCTTCATAACATGAGACGATGACCCGCTTCGCACATCGAGCCTACGGTGTTTGGGCCGTCTCGACCTCAATCACGTTGTTGCTTGATGCCCAGAGGAGCATGACTTCGTAGTAAGTATCGGGGTCCAGTCTCTCCAGAGTGAAGTAGTCTCCCACCGTGAGCCTGCCATTTCCGTCCGAGTCCGTGAAGTTGAGGTTCTCGCCTCCCTGGATCACTCCCATGACGCCCTCAGTGACGTTCGTCGGAAGGTCGGGAAAGAGTAGTGCCCCGTTCTTGATGACCACCACCTTGAAGCAGTCCAGCGGCACGTTCCTGCTAATGCTTGAAATCTCAAACCTGTAGCCCGCCAAGGTCTCTGTCGCCTGGAGGCGAGCACTTGCATGATCACCATAGCCGCAGTGAGGTCCCGGCGGAGGCGGGAGGGTCGCGTAGTAGATGAGCAGACCCAAGCTCGCGAGCGCCAGAACAAGAGCCAGAATGACCAGCATGGCTCCGATCCTGTGCCGGACTGCCCTCTCGTGCTCCCTCTCCATATCAGTGATACTTCAGCGTGTTCCCATCATATGGTCTTTGCGGACGTCCTCTCCGCCAGCCGCGCGATCCTGGCACCGTAGCTCGTGCACTCCGCCTTCACATCATCGCTGGGCTTCCCGATCGAGACCGGGCCGTAGTGGTTCCCATTGGCCACGCCAGGAACGACCATCCCGTGAATGAGCAGAGCCTGGAGTATCGAGAGGATCGTGGTCTCGTTGCCGCCTCCGATATGAGCGCTCGAGGAGAACGCCCCGCCGACCTTGCCCTCCAGGTCTCCGTGGTGCGTCACGCTCCGGTCGATGAGGTCCTTCACATCGGCGGCCATGACGCCGTAGTAGGTGGGCGAACCGAGCACGATCGCATCGTAGCCGAGAAGCTCTTCCATGTCCACGTCCTCAACGCTCTTCAGGTCGACGTCGGCTCCCTCGGACCTTGCCCCCTCAGCGACGGCCTCGGCCATCGCCTTCGTGTTCCCGCTATTGGAGTAATAGCCTACTAGAATCTTGACCATGCTGATGGGAAATGAGCGGGCGTATATGATACTCCCTGAGGAAAAGAGAAATACCGTGCGCCCATTCCCACATAGGGATTCCCGTGCGCAAGAAGGTCATCATAATGGGGGCGGCAGGAAGGGATTTCTGCCTTTTCAACTACAACTTCAGGGACAACGAGGACTACGAGGTCGTGGCGTTCACGGCAGCGCAGATCCCGGACATCGTGGATCGGAAGTACCCGCCCTCTCTCGCGGGGAAGCTCTACCCTGAAGGCATACCCATCCATCCGGAGGAGGACCTGCGAAAGCTCATGAGAGAACACGATGTCGACGAGGTCGTGTTCGCCTATAGCGACGTCCCGCACGAGGTCGTCATGCACAAGGCCTCGATCGCGACCGCCAACGGAGCGGACTTCGTGCTCATGGGGACGAAGAAGAGCATGATCGAGTCCAAAGTGCCCATTATCTCCGTCTGCGCTGTTCGGACGGGAGCGGGGAAGAGCCAGACGACGCGCAAGATAACGCAGATACTCCTCGACAAGGGCAGGAAGGTCGTGGTCATCAGGCACCCCATGCCCTACGGCGACCTGGAGGAGCAAGCGGTCCAGAGGTTCGAGACGTACGAGGACCTGGACAAGCACGACACGACGATCGAGGAGAGGGAGGAGTACGAGCCACACATCGACCGCGGGATAGTGGTCTTTGCGGGAGTGGACTACGAAAAGATCCTGCGGGAGGCGGAGAAGGAGGCCGAGATCATAGTCTGGGACGGCGGGAACAACGATACGCCGTTCTACAAGCCCAAGCTGCAGATCGTGCTCACGGACCCGCACAGGGCGGGGGACGAGGTGGGCTACCACCCCGGCGAGGCGAACGTCCTGATGGCCGATGTCATCATAGTGAACAAGGTGGAGACGGCCAAGCCGGACGACGTCGAGCGCGTGAAGGAGAACGTGAGACGACTGAACCCGGACGCTGTCCTGATCGAGGCGGCCTCTCCGATAACGGTGCGTGACACGGAACCCATCCACAAGAAGCGGGTACTCGTCATCGAGGACGGCCCGACGGTGACGCACGGTGACATGGAGTACGGGGCGGGCACGATCGCGGCGAAGCGGTTCGGCGCCTCCGAGATGGTCGACCCGAGACCGCACGCGGTCGGGTCCATAAAGGAGACGCTCAAGAAGTACCCGCACCTGGGCAATCTCCTGCCCGCCATGGGCTACACGGACCAGCAGATCAAGGAGCTGGAGGAGACGATAAACTCCGCTGACTGCGACGTCGTCGTGAGCGGGACGCCCATCGACCTCAAACGGATACTCACCGTCAACAAGCCGGTCGTGCGGGTGAGGTACGAGCTGCTGGAGATCGGACGGCCCAACCTAGATGACATCTTGGACGACTTCTAGTTAGGTTTTTATCGAGAGTACGCAATTATCACGCAAAAGCGAGGGTAGCCAAGACTGGTCAAAGGCGACAGACTCAAGATCTGTTCCAGAAGTGGTTCCGGGGTTCAAATCCTCGCCCTCGCACTCCTCTCGAAGGGTCAGATTGATATTCCGACTTGACTTCTCCCCTTCGGTCATAATGACGGAACAATACTTGGTCTCCGATATCGCGTCCTCGATCGAGTTCGCAGATGACGGCATCGTGAGTAAGACGATCCTGGACACCCCGAAGTCGAAGGTCGTGCTGTTCTGCATGTCGGGCGGGCAGTCGCTCTCCGAGCACACCGCCGCCATGCCCGCCGTGATTCACGTCCTCCGCGGGAGTGGCACGGTCAGGCTCGACCAGGACGAGCACCCCGCCAAAGAGGGCGTCTGGATATACATGCCCGCCGGGCAGATCCATGCCGTCAATGCGGAATCCGACCTGGTCTTCCTTCTGACCCTGTTCCGGTGAGAGAGCCACAACTCTTAAGCGGGAACGGGCTATCCCCTGTGAGGGGAGAACTTGAAGCCGAAGAGCGAGTCTGAAGCTGCGATTTTTGAGGCATGGAAGGAGAGAGCACCTGCGCGGACCTACGCGGCGGGGCTGGATGAGTATGCGGGGAGGATGTTCGTCCCGAGCCAGGAGAACATCGACGAGATGGTTTCCTCGTTGAGGACGGCGAGGGAGAGGGCCACGGACCCGATCGAGGAGGCCTTCGCAAGGAACCTGGAGGTCGGGCTCCTATTCGAGGAACCCTACCAGACGCCGGACGAGGGCCTGTGGGCGTACTTCAGGCATCTCATCGTGGAGGGCGTTGTGCCCTCTCACATGATATCGCTCACGGAGACGATCGCCGAGTCGCTCGACGCGGCCAGGGAGCGTCTCTCGCGGGAGGACTGGTCCGCCGAAGTGCTGATCTCTGTGTGCGGCAAGTGCATGGGGCTCAACAAGATGATCGACACCGTGATGACGGAGACGACCGACCAGACGCTCACGGCCAAGCTGCAGGGGCTGAGGAAGAAGGCCGACAGCTACCGCGCGGCGTTCGATGTGGAAGGGATCAACGAGTGCGACTTCGAGGAGATATTCCCCATCCTCAAGGACATCGGCGGGGACGCTGGCAGGAAGGACGTCTACCCGCAGATCATGAGGGACAGGTACGACTTCCCCGAGTCGCCGGACGAGTTCGCGGACAACGCCATGGGATGGCTGGACGAGGAGCTTCCGCATCTCAAGGCCGTCACGGAGCAGCTGGCGGACAGTTATGGCTGCGACGCGTCGACAGAGACGGTCGAGAAGGAGGTCGAGGAGAGGCGGGCGATCAAGAAGTCCGAGATCCTGGGCTTCGTGAACGACTTCCGCAAGAACATCACACCGCTGATGGAGGAGCGGCTGGTGAGGATAACGCCCAACTACGAGACTCGCCTGATGGAGACGCCGCCCTACCTGATCAGCTTCATCCCGACGGCGGCGATGAGCACCTTCGGCGAGCTATCGGACAAGCCGTTCAACATATTCTTCGTCTCGACGGACGAGAAGAGGTCCCCCTCCACGGGGTCGCCGATGCTGTTCCAGACGATCGTCCACGAGGAGTTCGGCCACTGCGTGAACTACTCGAACTCCACAACGCGGTTCGCCGCGAACCCCGGGCTCCTGGAAGGACTGCACACGACGTTCGGTCTGGCGGTGAGCGACGGCATATCCTTCAACAGGGAGCTGGAGTCGCTGCTCCTTCTCAAGGAACTGGTGGAGAAGACACCGCTCTCGCCAGCGGAAGAGAGGTTCATGAACATGGTCAGGAAGTACGGCAACTTCGACACCTGGTTGCTGGAGGTCGAGTTTGAGGTCTACAAGTGGCGGATAGTCAGGTTCCTGAGGGCGATCTCCGACTCGAGGATCAACATGGGCAAGACGAGCCTGACGGACTTCGTCGAATGGGCGCACAAGAGGACGGGAATCATGAAGAAGACGATATTCAACCAGATATTCATCTTCCAGTCCATGGTCGGCTACGCTCCCGTGTACTCGGTAGTCGGGCAGAGCCTGAGGAGGATACAGGAGTCGGTACGCGAGGCGGGCAAGGACATGGTCGATTTCAACACGTACGCGTGCTCCCTGGGCTTCGCACCGAGGCAGATGTGGGAGCGCAACCTGAGAGACTGGATATCATCCTAGTATAGTATTTGGCTAAACATATCGTCCAAAAGGGTTAATTAGTTAAAGCGTATACTTGCTAGCATGTCCTTTGAGATCTCTGTCGTCAGCAACACACCTTTGACGCCGCTGAAGAATCTCGACGAGGTCGCAACGCTATTCCTGGGGCAGATAGGATTCCTCCCGAAGGGCTATGATTCGAAGTCGGCGAAGAGGAGCATCCCATACCGGCTCTTCGTTGACTGTCTTCTGAAACGGCCCGAGAAGGGCTGGACCGCTGAGCAGCTGTCCGTGAAGCTGAAGACCACGAAGCCCACGATATACAGGCACTTGAACAAGCTGAAGTACATGGACCTGCTGGAGGAAATGGCCGTCAAGGACGGGAAGGAGGAGAGGAAGGGCTACCGCATCCGGTACGGGAATCTCGAGAAGGCATGGAACTTCGTCGAGGCGCATGTCGATGTCGCGATGGAGAACTACAGAACGACGGTGGAACACATGGGAAAGCTAGCCAAAGAGAGGAGGTGAGATGGTTGAAGGAAAATGAAGAAACGTTTATCCTTACGAAGGGCTCGAAGTACAGGGTCGTGTCATTGGAGACTCGGGAGAAACCGCTCGTTACCCACGGGATATTCAAGGGCTACGCGGCGATCGGCCACGATGAGGGGATCTGCCTGGAGCTGGACGAATCCCACAAGGAGTCGGCGGGCCGCATGAGAATCGTGCCGACGCACATGATACTGGCGATCGACGTCATCGAAAGCGCTGAAAAGGAAGAGGAAGCCACAAAGCCAGATGCCATGTACATCTGAGGTCTCCTCGTGGTCATCGAGATCGAGCAGGGCACGCTCGAGGAGAGAGTCCTGCGCATCCTTCTCGAAGCGTATCCGGTCACCTTGAAGGATCTGAAGTGGGAGCTCAAGATATCCGAGGTCAAGCTGGACCTCGTCCTGAAGAAGTTCGTCATGAGAGGGATAGTCGAGCTGGAGGAGCTTCCCGACACGACCTTCATCAGGCTTCTCCGCTCGGACTTCGTGTTCGTGGGGAGGAAGGCCAGCCAGAAGAAGAGGTTCAAGCGCAAGGGGGGAAGGAAAAAGGGAGAGGACTACGACGGGATCATGTTCCAGTAGGTCTCCGCAGTCCATTTATACCGAGTCCTCGATGCGAACCCGTGGACATAGTCGATGAGCTGGTCGGTCTGCTCCTGAGCGGGGAGATACAGACCAGGGAGGAGCTTCAGCGGGCGAAGATCGCTCTCTGCAAGGAGCACTCCGTGTCGGGCCTTCCGAGGAGCTCCGAGATACTCTCCAGGGTCCCTAAGACAAGCGTCGAGGACCTCCGGCACCTGCTGGTCAAGAAGCCCCAGAGAACGCTCTCGGGCGTGGCGGTCGTCGCAGTGATGACAAAGCCCGGCCTGTGCCCGCACGGGAAGTGCCTGTACTGCCCCGGCGGCGTGGAGAGCGGGACACCGCAGTCCTACACGGGAAAGGAGCCAGCCGCACTTCGAGCCGCCCGCCATACCTATGATCCCTTCCGACAGGTGCGGGACAGGGTCCGGCAGCTGGGGAACGTGGGCCATTCGACGGATAAGGTCGATCTCATAGTCATGGGAGGGACATTCACAGCCTTCGATGAGGAATATCAGAAGGATTTCATCAAAGGGTGCTTCGACGGGCTCAACGATGACCTCTCCTCGAACCTGGAAGAGGCGCAGGAGAGGAACGAGACCGCGGGGAACAGGTGCATCGGCCTGACAATAGAGACGAGGCCTGACTGCTTCCTCGATAGCGATGTCGAGCGGGCTCTGTCGTACGGCGTCACGCGGGTCGAGCTCGGCGTCCAGACGACCAACGAGGAGGTCCTGCGCCGTGTGAGTCGCGGACACGGGATCAAGGAGGTCGTAGAGGCCACCAGGCGCGCCAAGGACGCCGGTCTGAAGGTCTGCTATCATCTCATGCCGGGTCTACCGGGAATGACTCCTGAAGACGATGTGGGGACGTTCAGGGAAGTGTTCGAGGACCCCGCCTACAGACCGGACATGTTGAAGATCTATCCGACCGCGGTCGTCAAGGGAACCGGCCTATACACGATGTGGAAGAACGGCGAGTTCGAGCCTTACGACACGCAGACGGTTGCCGAGCTGATCGCCAGAATCAAGAGCATGACACCGCACTGGGTGAGGATCCAGCGCATACAAAGGGACATCCCCATCCCGCTGACGGAGGCGGGCGCGAGAAAGGGCCACTTGCGGCAGCTCGCCAAGCAGCTCCTCTTGGAGCAGGGGAAGAAGTGCAACTGCATCAGGTGCAGGGAAGCGGGTCGGATCGAGAGCAGTGATGACATCTCGGTCGAGAATGCCGAGCTCGTCCGGAGGGAATACGAGGCGTCTGCTCGCCAGGAGGCGTTCCTCTCATTCGAGGCTGGGGAGGCCCTCTTCGGTTACGCGCGGCTGAGGGATTGCGGAGACATCGCGAGGCTCAGGGAGCTCAGGGTGCTGGGAGAGCTCGTGCCCTTGAGCGAAAGGCCCGGCAGAAGGTGGCAACACCAGGGGATCGGGGCGCTCCTCCTGGATGAATGCGAGAGAATCGCCAAGGATGAATGGGGATCGGACCGCCTCCACGTGACAAGCGGTGTGGGGACGCGCAAGTACTACGAAAAGCTCGGATTCTCCAGATCTGGACCCTACATGGGCAAGTTGCTCTGATCATCCTTCCTCAGGCACGCCGACATGAGGTCCTCGTCGCCCAGCCTCTTGAAGATGCCGGCCTTGAGCCTCCATATCCCGGGGTAGTCCTCGTCGAGACTCGACAACCTGTCGAGGTACATCATCGAAGCTCGAAGCCTCCCTATTCTGGCGTAGATGGCTCCGATGAAGAAAAGGGCTTCAACGTCATCTGGATTCTCCCTGAGCCTTGCCGCGCAGGCCTGCAGAATCCTGTACAGGTCTGTGTCTGTGAGTTGAGTCACCATGCGTCAGAATCGCGCTGAAGGCAGATTAAGACGACTATCAGAAAATCAGACTTGATTGTCACGGCTGATTATCGAAAGCGATAGGCCTACAGCTCACCGGCGGCGAAGGCCTGTAGCCTGTACTCGCCCTTGATGAGGTCCTTCATGATAGCGTCCACACCGTGGATCTCCTGGTCCGTGCCGCCCCAATTCTCCAGGGCCCTTCCGTGCTTCTTCTCGACGTCCTCCAAGGCCATCCTGAGCTGTGGGACCACGTCCTCGGGGTGCTCTCCGTGGACAACGCTCGCCAGCAGCGTGTTCTTCCCTCTGGCGATGATGATCCTCAGCTCTCCGAACTTCAGCTCGTCCAGTGTCCCCTTCTCCCCTCTGAAGGAGTCCTTCACGAACTCCTGTACGGCGACGAGCATGGCACTCAGGATATCCGTGTCCAGATCGGGTTTGAGCCTCCGAGTATAGTGCTTCATCAGCAGCCCGCTCCTGTGCAGGAGGAAGATCTCGTCAACGATCGTGGGCTTCTCCATCCATCTCCGGAGCTTCGCTTCCTGGGTCCTCCGCCTCCTGTACATCATGAATGTCAGGAAGGCGAGCCACATTCCCTGTATCGCGAATATGCCTATCACGGCGATTCCCAACGCCTCTTCGGATAGTGCCATTCACATGACCTCTGGTTCTTCAGTATTTATCTATGATTAGCTTCTTGACGATATCATCCGCATCACTCAGTTCATCTGGCATTCCAGACCACTTCTCAAGCTTGCCCCCGAGCTTGGTCTCTATCTCCTTGCAGACTTCCCGTAGCTGGGATTCCAGCTTCTTGGGCTCAGGTCCCGCTGTCACTGCCGCCAGGATGGCGTTCTTGCAGCGGATGATCGCGATGCGGTACTCTCCGAACTTGAGCTGGTTCAGCTCTCCCTTTCTGAACTTGAAAGTGTCGCTGACGAAGTCCTGGACCGCTACGAGCATCCCGCTGAGGATGTCGCTGTCCACGTCGGGTTTCATCCGTCGCGTGTAGTGCCTTATCAGCTCCCCGCTCCTGTGGAGGAAGAACACCTCATCTATGACCGGCTTCCTTCTGTTCATCACCACGAATGTGGCCCCCGCCGAGATCGAACCAACGACGAGGACAATCGAGAAAATGAGGGAGGATGAAATGGGCGTTTCCTCACCGCCCTCCGAGCCAGCATTGACCAACACCGAGATGACGCTGTCGAAGGACCCTTCCCGCGGGATGTCTCGCGAGTTCGTGTAGTTGAGTACAACGCTGTTGACGAACGTCGTGTCGCCTGGGAGTCCGTCCTCAACCACCACCGCCAGGGTGAGACTGTGCGTGCCCGGAGCTACGTCGTCGAAAGCGAAGCGGATGTCCCGACCGTCGTTCAGCGCGGGTGGTGGGCTCGAGGTGAGGAACTCCACGTTGACGGGCATGGTGTTGTTTATCCAGACCCGATTCGCCGTCCCGGTGCCCGTGTTGTTGAAGTAGATCGTGTATGTGACGATGTCCTGGCCTTCGACCTCTTCCTTGTCCGCAACCATCTCCACGATGATGCTCGGCTCGTGATACTCGATCCTGCACATTGCCCCGTCACCGAGGCTGGAAACGTAGAACCCCATGGAATCTGTGTAGTCCATGTATGCCCAGTTGGTCACCTCAGAACCCAAGGGAACCGATTCGTTGACCTCAACTCTCAGCACGAAGGAATGGCTGCCAGGCGACACATCGGTGAAGTTGTAGTGGAGGTCACCCCCGTTTCGGTATCCTCCGGAATAGAATGGAAGATTGCTGGCCGTGTCGCTGAGGTATCCCAGTCCGGATGGAAGGCTGTCATTTATCCACACCATCGCGGAATCCGCGTTGCCAGTATTGTTGAAGAACATCGTGAACCTCAGAGTGTCCCCGGGTTCCGCGGTCTCCTGGTCGACGACTATGTCGAAATACAGAGTGGAACTCAGAGGGGATCCCCAGATTCGGAACATCTCATCGTCCGCGGAGTTCAGCGACCAGACCTGACCTGCTCCGGTGTCATCGACAGCCATCATTCCCTGAGGATAGGCGTCCGCGTCGGACGTGTACCACAAGTAACCGTTGGGCTTCGCCTCAGGGCATTTAGTGACTATCCAGTATTCCGTGCTCTCCGCTATGTCGATATCGTTGAGGGCATGGAAGTCCATCCACTCGTGAGTGACCAATGGTGGCGATGAGGACGCGCCGAAATACCCGATTTCTGCCCCGGAGGGCAGGCCGAAGTTGGACGTCTGCAGGGTCACGTTCAGGTCCGCGACCTTGGTCGCCTTGACGTGCAGACTGATTTTCGTAAGCGTGTAATGACTAGATGCCACGAAGGACTGGGCAACCGCGTTGCTCTTCGAGACGATGTTGTACGTGCCATTCCCCCATATCTCGTTGTGGTCGAAAATGACGTCCTGACCGGATGATGTTTGAAGGAATTGCGAGAAGAACAACAGCTGGATTAAGAGAAAGAGGACAACGCAAGACCTCACCACTGTCCCTGACCGAAGTGTCATTGCCATTCCAGCTACCCTTTCCAATGTGGACTAACCTGGGCAGTAGCTCAATCTCCCCTGCCGCTATTAAAAGCATAGACTCTGATTTTCAGGTTTGATAACTGTTCCTTTCGGCGGAGGTCAGAAGGTCCTCAGGAGATTTCGAAGGACGTCCGGCAGGGCATCGATTCCCTCCCTGGTCTGGTCCGTCGTGTCCCTTTCCCTGACCGTCACGGTGTTGTCCTTCAGCGAATCGTGATCGATCGTGATGCAGTAGGGCGTGCCGATCTCATCCATCCTGGCATACCTCTTCCCTATCGACCCGGAGGCGTCGTAGAAGCAGTCGAACTCCTCTCTCAGCCGGGTGTGGACCTCCCGCGCCAACTCCGGTAGACCGTCCTTTGACAGGAGCGGGAACACTCCCGCCTCGATCGGTGCGAGCGGCGGTGGGAGCTTCAAGATGGACCTCTCGTTCTTCTCATAGAACGTGTCCAGGAGAGACCAGACGTTCCTGTCGACACCGAAGCTCAGCTCGAGCACGTGAGGAATGAACCGCCTTCCCCCGCTGGAGACGCTCATCTTCTCGTGCGACTCCTTCTCGTGCCCGCTCAGGTCGTGGTCCGTCCTGTAGTGAACGCCGGCGACCTCCTTGAACCCGCCAAGGGAACCCATGTCGATCTGGATGTCGAAGTGTATCTTGTTGTAGAAGGCCCGCTCGTCCTCCCCCAGCTCGGCGAACCTGAACTTCTCGGGCGGGTACCCCAGCAGGTCCGTGTAGAAGCTCTGCACCTTCGCCATGTGGGCGACGTAGAACCACGGGAGGCCCTTGTCCATGAGTTCCTGGCAGCTCAGTGTCTGCACGTTCTCCCTGTCCTCCTCGAAGGTCACCCTCACGCCCAGCCCGTCGAAGTCGGAGAGGCTCATGGAGCTCGGAAATCCCTCATCCTCCGGGTCGAAGAATATCTGCAGCTCGGCCTGGATGAACTCCCTCATCCGATACGTTCCCTGCCTCGGCGATATCTCGTTCCTGAACGCGCGTCCCGTGATGGCCAGACCCATCGGGATCCTCCTTCTCAGGGCCTCGAACTCCCGCTTGAAGTTCAGGTAGACCCCTTGGGCGGTCTCCGGTCTCAGAAAGGCGTCGTCCGTCCCGGCCGGGCCGACGGCGAGTGGGAACATCATGTTGAAAAGCTCCGTGGCCTCGAACTCGCCCTCGCACTCCGGGCATTTGAGGCGGAGCTCTCCCAACTTTGCGTCGATGTCATCAGGGGACATGCCCTCTGCGGAGGCACCGGTGGCATCCTCCAGGAGCTGGTCCCCGCGAAAGGACTCCCCGCAATTCGAGCACTTCGCCATGACGTCGGTGAAGTGGTCAACGTGACCCGAGGCCTTCAGGCTCCTGTACGGGAGGATGGTCGTCGTGTCGACGAGGTAGTAGTTGTCCTCGGACTTGACGAAATGGCGGAGCCAGGCGTCCTCCCATTTCCTCTTCAGGCCCGCACCGAGATGGCCGTAGTCGTAGAATCCGCCAAACCCTCCGTATATGTCCGCGGTTGGCCAGATGAAGCCCTTTCTCACAGATAAGGACATGATGTCGTCGTATCTGCCAGGCAAGGGAATCCCTCTATTGGACAAGAGTGGCTACTACATCAAGCTCGTAGAGCATGGCGACCAGCCTGTCGTTCATGTCTATCACCGGGAGCTGACCGAAGTCCTCCATCATCATCATCTTGGCGGCTTCCGCGGCCCCCGTCTTCTCGAACACCGTGACAGGTTTCTTCACCATGACCTCTTCGACATCGATCTTCGGAAGGTCGATCTTCGATTCCTCGTAGTAGAGCTTCATGACGTTCCTGAGGCCGTCCCAGGACCAAGAGTCCTCGTCCTCTCCCAGGCCCAGGTCCGAGATGGCAATGCTCCCGTTGATGTGGCTCTGGTTGAAGATGTCCCGGTCGGTGATGATCCCGCTCAGCTTCCCCGTCTTGTCGAGGACGGGAAGTGCGAACACCTTTGCCACCTTGATGATCTCGAGCGCCACTTTCAGGGGAGTCTTCTCGTAGACGGGAACGCAAGGGGATCTGGTGAGCTCGCTGACCGGAGTGTCCACGTTCTTCTTCTGCACGGCCTCGAGGAAGTCCGCGGGAGTGAGCATTCCGACCACCTTCTTCTTCGAGACGACCGGCATGTGATGAATGTCACCCTCCACGAAGAGTCTGGCCACGTCCTCGACCTTTCCGGTCTTGATCGTCGTTGGCCAGTCCTTCTGGACCAATAGGGCGAGCTGTTCTTCCGTTGGGCTTGCGAAGATGTGCTTCCTGGCGACGAACCCCACGTAGGTCCCGTCCTTCTTGACGATCGGAACGCCCGTGAGCTTCTTCGTGACCATTATCCTGAGTATCTCTGTCCTGGTCCCGGGTAGCTTCACCACGATGGGGTCTTCTGTCATTATGTTCTTTACCCTCATCCGTTACCTCCTTCGGTCTCCTCGATTTCGACGAGTCTCACACCATGCTTCATCCATGTCTTCTCTCCCATGCAAACCAACGAAATGTCCGCTTCCGAAGCTCTCAGAATATGCTTCAATTGTGGACTGTGGCTCTGTGGAGCCAGAACCATGAAATCTGGCTTTTTCCCGACGGTTAAGCCTAAAGCGCCCTCTCCATTTAAACCTTTTCTGGAGCTGATCAGCATTCCGATGACATCCAGCAGCCCGATTCCTCCCTTCAGTTTGCCCGCGTAGTAGGCGAACTTCATCTCCTCCAAGACCGAGGGGCTCGATATCATCGCATTGTCCGTTCCCAGCATGAGCCTGACTCCCTTGCTCAGCATCCTCGGGATGTCTATCAGTCTTCCGAAGAAGGCATTTGAGCGGGGGCAGATGACCACTGGCACGTCGTTGTTCGCGCAGACCTCCAGATCGGAGTCCGTTGCACACGTCATGTGGACAAGGAAGCTGGGCTTCAAGTCCAGTATCCGGTCGATGTCCTCGCGCTTGTCCTCGCTCGCGTGGAGCGCGAAAGGGACACCCTCTCGCCGCGCGGCCTCCGAGACCTTCTCGAGCTCCGAGCGGTCCCAATCGCTCATCGAGCTGACGCCGATGCCGTTGACGACCTTGAGGAGCGAGGCCATCTCACGGCCGTCGAACCTCATCCCAGCCAGTCTTCCGTACGCGACCGGTCTGACATCGAGTCCCAGGCAGGACTCGTAGAGCATGGAGACGCCGTCGAGTCCGCCCTCCCTGAAGTCGAAGAAGGCGGTCGTCCCGCTCTCGAACATGCGCTTGGCGGTAAGTCTCATCGCGTCAACAACGTCCTCCCGCCTAGCCTCCCGCAGCCTCCTGTGCTTGAGGCCGTTTGGCGGGGCGACTATCTCGGAGATCGTCCCCCGTAGCTCCTCCGTGATGAATGAATCCCCTATGTGCGTGTGCGCGTTTGCGAGCGTGGGCATCACGATCCCTCGGGCGATCGCGTCCTTGACCCTCTGGCCGGTGAACTCCTGGACAAGACCGTCCTCGAACCCGATGCTGCCCTCTTTCAGACCGTTCTCGGTCAGCACCCAACCGCTCACGTACTTCATCGATGATTGGATGGGAATGCTCGATTTAAAGCTTGGCAAACTCTAAGGTGGATAGCCTCTTCGAATACGCTTAAATAGCCACCAAATCAATGAAAAAAGCGGCTATCACGGAGACAAAGGGGGAGGTCTGTGGGGAGACCTGGAGCGCTGTTCGCAGGGGGTTTTGCAGACCATTAGGAACTCCAAATTGCACTCTGGAAGCCATCCTCGGGGGAGGGGATCATACATGGAAAGAGTACGGCCAGCACCGAACACGCCATCGCTAAGGAGGAGGAAGGAACTTCTCAGGAGAGTTCTGAACGTTGACGTAGACGAGATCTCTCACAGGGTGGTCCTGCAACACCACTTCAGGGTTGCCGTCGAGACCGCCAGTTGCGTAGATTCCAACTCGCGCATATGGAGGAGGTACTCCAAGAACAAGGGCGGCATAATACTGCTTCTCAGCGGGATGAGGGATCTTGGGCTCCAAGATTAGGACAAGCGTCAATAGGCCTTCGAAGGAACCCTCGCGTCACAGGCGATTTGAGGGAATCCAGTCTTCTGTACCAAAGTTTAATTATCGCACCCCATATAGCTTGAAACATGACCCTGATGCGTAGAGCCAGAAAGGGAATCACACCCGAGATTGAGGCGGTTGCGGAAGTGGAGGGCATGCCCGCTGAGCGGCTGCGCAGACTGGTCGCGGCGGGGCGGGTCGTCATTCCGTTCAATCAGGTACACTCTCCCGACCCATGTGGGATCGGCGAGGGTCTCGCTGTCAAGATCAACGCCAACATTGGCACGTCCGCTGATCATCACGATATGAAAGAGGAACTGGAGAAGGCAGCGGTGGCGGTCAAGTACGGCGCCGACACGATAATGGACCTGAGCACTGGCGGGGATATAGACGAAATGAGGAGGAGGATAGTCAAGGAGGTGCGCGTTCCAATCGGCACGGTCCCGATCTACCAGGCGGCCCTGAAGGCCGCGAAGAAAGGGTCGATCCTCGACATGACCGAGGACGACATGTTCTCGGGGGTCGAGCTCCACGCCAAGGACGGCATCGATTTCATGACGGTCCATTGTGGAGTGACAAAGGCCAGCGTGAGCAGCGTGAAGAGCTCCTCCCGGATCACGGACATAGTCTCGCGGGGCGGGACATTTCTCGCTTCTTGGATACTCCACAGGGATGAGGAGAATCCGTTCTACTCGAACTACGACTACCTTGTGGAGATGGCCCAGGAATACGATTTCACCCTCAGCCTCGGGGACGGTCTCCGGCCCGGTTGCATCTCGGACGCGACGGACACGCCGCAGCTGCAGGAGCTCCTGATAATAGGCGGCCTCGTGAAAAGGGCGAGGGAAAAAGGTGTCCAGACGATCGTCGAAGGCCCTGGTCACGTCCCGCTGAACCAGATAGAGGCGAACGTCCGCGTGGAGAAGACCGTATGCGAGGGAGCACCCTTCTACGTCCTGGGACCGATCGTTACGGACATAGCACCTGGCTACGACCACATCACTGGCGCGATCGGCGGGGCTCTGGCGGCCTTCCACGGGGCCGATTATCTGTGCTACGTCACTCCCGCGGAGCATCTGTCCCTCCCGACGGTTGAGGACGTCAAGGAGGGAGTCATCGCATCCAAGATCGCGGCGCACGTGGCGGACATCGCCAGAGGGATCAATGTGGAGCAGGACGACAGGATGGCCCGGGCCAGGAAGGCCCTCGACTGGGAGAAGATGTTGAGCATAGCCGTCGACCCGGAGAAGGCAAAGATGTACAGGCAGAGAAGGAAACCCAAGGACGACGACGTCTGCTCGATGTGCGGGGAGGTCTGCGCGATAAAGATCGCCAGCGATTACGTTAGATAAGACTTAAATCATTCGAGCTTCTTTCGAACGCGGTGCCACTGTAGCTCAGCCGGAAGAGCGGCAGTCTCGTAAACTGCAGGCCGAGGGTTCGAATCCCCCCAGTGGCTTAGGACTTCCCCGAGGACGACAAGGAGCGCTTCTTCCACTTCTTCAGGGCCTCTATCCCTGGGAGCGTCTTGCCCGACAGGTACTCCATCAGCGATCCCCCGCCGGTGCTCACGTGGTCGATCTTCGCCGCGACATTGAAGTTCTCCGCCGCCGCCACCGTGTGGCCGCCCCCGATGATCGTGTACGCGTCAGAGTACGCCATCGCTCTCAGCAGTTCGGACGTGCCTGTGGAGAACTCTGGTATCTCGAAGATCCCCGCGGGACCGTTCATCACGGCGGTCTTCGAATGGCCAATGATGTCCGCGAAGTGGACGATCGTGTCAAGGCCTATATCGGAAATCAGTTGGTCCGAGGGCAGATCCTCCACGCGCATGCCCTTCCTCTTCCCGTGATGGTTCACGACGACGTCCTGCGGGATCTCGATGTTCCCTTTGAACTTCCCCAACAGATTCCTCGCCTCATCCAGGACGCTCTCGTAGTTCTCGATCTCCTTCCTCACGAGGTCCAGGTTAGCCTCGCCAACATCCACACCGCTGGCGATGAGGAAGAGATTCCCCACCATCCCCGTCGTGAGAACCTTGTCTGCCACGTCCCTCTCGAGGAGGTTCCGTGCTATGTCAATGGAGTCATCGGCCTTGACGCCGCCCAGAATGGCAGCGTTCGGTCTCTGAACGCCTCCCAAGAAGCGATCCAGCGCGTCGAGCTCCTTCTCCATCACCCTTCCCGCAATCGTCGTCAGGACCTCGGAGAACCCAACGAGCGAAGGCTGGGACCGGTGCGCCGCGGCAAAGGCATCGTGGACGAAGAAGTCCATGTGCGGCGCGAGACTCCTCACTATGTGTGATCGGCTCTGCTTCGCAAGGGTCCGATTCTGGAGGATTATCTCCTCCGAGAACATCCGTGTGTTCTCAAGGATCAGCATGTCCCCGATGTGCATGTTCTTGATCGCCTCGATGGCCTTGGAACCGAAGAGACTGTCGATGTATCCGACCCGCCTCGCCATTAGATAGGACAGCCTGTCCGCATGGGCCTTGAGCGTCGTGAAATCCGCCTTGCCCGGTCGGCTCTGGTGCGCGATTATCACCGTCCTCGACTCCTTAAGGTCCTGCAGCGTCTCGACGTGGCTCCTTATCCTAGAATCGTTCAGTATTCTCCCGCTGGAGGGGTCAATCGGCGAGTTGATGTCGACCCTCACAAGAACAGATTTGCCTTTCAGATTGAAGTCATCCAGAGTGAGGAACTCCTCTCCCATGACGCACGTCTGAGAGGACTACGGATAGATATCTCTTTCGACTTGGACGGTTGCGGTGCAGCGGACTCGATATTCTGGCTCCTTACCAGATTGGCGAACGAGGACAAGAAAAATATTATACTGCGGGTCGATATATGCACCGAGGCTCGTCATTGACTCCTGATTATGAGATTCCCGAAGGCAAGATAATCAAGATGCTCAACGGCGGGACGGATGCCCTCAAGAAGATACTTCTCGACCTGAAGAAATATGCCTTCAGCGGGTATGTGAAGACGATCTACCTTCGGGATAACGAGCCTTCCATAGGGTACGTGGTCGTCAAAGAGGGCACCCCCGCCATCTCCGTCTACGCCGGTGAGGGAGGCCCCGAGCTGGGGCGAATGAGCCTCAAGAAGATCTGGGAGGACTCCTACGACAGGAAGTGCAAGATCGAGCTGCATGCAAGGGTCGAGGTGGGCGAGATCATCCGCCGATTCGGTGCGAAGGCCAGCATAGCCAAGCTGAAGAGGGCGGAGAAGATCAGGATAGTTGACAAGGCGGAGAAGGTCCTCAGCAGGAAGCTCAAGTTGTGGAAGAACAGAGGTTACGATGTGACCGAACTGGCGAAGGCCCTCAAGGGTGACACGGAGAAGGCCAGGGGGATGTTCCGAACTTTCGATGAGGATGTCAAGAAGCTGAAGATACTGGAGGAGATCCTGGATTCTATGGAGACGAGCGGGTTCGAGGACGAGGTCCAGGCGATCAGGTCGAAGTTCAGGAAACCAGAGATGAACCTCGCGATAGAGGCAGATATCGAGCGGCTTAGAGAGAAGATAGAGGAAAAGAAGGATATGGAGAGCTGGCTGACCGCCGAGGAGAAGGTCATCGGAGACAAGGAAACGGAAGCCAGGGCCTCCGCTGTCGCTGACATGATCGTGGAGAAGGCGGATGACGGGGCCGAACTACCAGACGTGCCCCCCCTCAGAAAGGAGGAGGCCGAGAGCAAGCACGAGCGGGACGAGAAGACCAACCTGATCGGCCAGTTCACGTTCGACAGGTTCGTCGTCGGTCCAAGCAACAGGTTCGCGCAGGCGGCATGTCTCGCCGTTGCGAAGACGCCGTACAAGGCCTACAATCCTCTTTTCATCTGCAGCGGGCCCGGTCTTGGAAAGACGCACCTGCTCAACGCGATAGGGAACTATATCATGGAAGGGTCGCCAGAGACCAGGGTCCTCTACTTCACGCTGGAGACGTTCATCAACGAGTACAACGACGCCAAGAGAAGGGGCGACCTCTCAGCCTTCAGGAACAAGTACAGGAACCTGGATGTGATGCTTCTCGACGATGCCCAGTTCCTCTCTGGGAACGACGAGGTGCAGGAGGAGCTCTTCCACACTTTCAACGCCCTCTACAACGAGAATAAGGAGATCGCGCTAACGAGCGACCGACCGCCGAAGGACATCCCCGAGCTCGAGGACCGCCTAGTGTCCAGGTTCGAATCGGGCCTTGTCGCGGACATCCAGATCCCAGAGGTCGAGACGAGAGTCGCGATTCTGGCGAAGAAGGCGGAGGAGGCGGAAGTGGTCATCGGTGAGGACGTCCTGGACTTCATGGCGAACGCTCCGACCGACAACATCCGCGAGCTGGAGGGCCTGCTGAACCGCGTCGTCGCGTATTCTTCGCTGACCGAAGTCCCGGTCACGCTGGAAATGGCGAAGGATGTACTGTCCGACGTAGCCACAAGAGTGGCGTTGAGAGAGGGAGAGATCGTTGAGGAAATGGAGAGGGAGCTTGTCGGGGGCAGGAGCTATCTCATCGAGGAGGACAGACCCGCGAACGTCTTCAGGCTGTCCCGGGAAGCGATGGAGGAAGGAACCACCGCGTTCCTGGTCACGCGAACGAACCCGAAGCGGATGAGGGACCTGTTCGATCTGGGCGATGCACGGATCATCTGGCTGACCGATAGGGACAGCGCGACCGAGGAAACGATTCCGCCCACGTTGGAGCGGATAATGTACATGGTAGAGAACTTCGTCAAGAACGCCGAGAAGGGCGTCGTGGTGCTCGACGGTCTGGAGTATCTCATAAGCAACAACAACTTCGACGCCGTGCTGCGCTTCCTGAGGAGGCTCATAGACGAGGTCTCCGAGAGTAGCGCTGTCTTCTTGCTGTCCGTAAGTCCGAAAACGCTGAGGGAGCAGGAACTGAAGATCCTCGAGAGGGAGATGGAAGTCAGGATATTCCGCTAACCCCTTCTCATATCTCTTATCTCTTTTCTGAAGACCTTGAGGAGCCGGAGGGAGTCTACGTATTTCTCTTCCTTCAGGGTCATGCTCGCCTTCTTCAGTATCTGGATGGGTCTCTTGAGGTCCCCTCCTCTGACCTTTAGCTCCAGCAGAATGTCCCGGGCCCTCTTGACCTCCTCCACGAGCTTGGCGGGCAATCTCTCAATCAGCTTCTCCTTGCTCTGCTTCGCGAACAGGGAGGCGACGTCCCACTCCTTTCTCTGAAGGGCCGCCGAACCCTCCTTGTGCAAGTGCTCTGCCACTGACACGTCGATTCCAAGCTGCGAAGCGTCGGCAATCAGCAGCTTCGCCTCCTCGAGAGCGTCCTTCGCCGTGGTCAAGCCCGCGCCGACGGTCTCGAACTTCTTCTTCGCGGCCTGCAAGTCCTTTATGGAACCCTCGAAGTCCTCGTTCTCTAGGGACAGTATCGCGCTCTCTATCAGTTCCTCGGTTCTCTCGACATCTGCGCCCAGCCCTCTCGCGGCGGTCACGTCCTCACGGAATGCCTCGAGGCTCTCAGCAATCTGCTGCATGAAAGCGTCCTCAAGGCCGCTCTTGCTCTGCCTCACGAGCCCAACGGCCTTCCTTACATCTCTCCTCTTCCCAGCGGCGATCGCCTCGCTGATCAGCTTCCTGCTCTCGGCTATGTCGACGCCAAGCTTCTTGGCGGATATGAGCATCGGCTTGACCTCGTTCACGAGCTTCGGGAGGGTCTTGTAGAGGGTTCGTATGTCCTCCTCCTCCTCGACCTCCTCGGCCATGCGGGCGTCTCTCTTCACCCGCACCCTTTCCAGGACCGTGATATGTGGCACCGGAGGCTCGATGTCCAGCTCCTGAGGGAACTCGGGCTCTGGCAGCTCCACAGCCTCTTCTTCCACTTCCTCGGCGGGCTCTTCTGGAACCAGTATCGCCTCTCCTTCTTCGAACTCATCAGCCCCTTCCTCAGCGGGCGGAGCCTCCTCGGCGGGAGCCTCTTCCTCTGATTCGAACTCAACCCCACAACTCGGACAGGACGAGGCATCACTGGCAACTATCGCCTGACAGACGGGACACTCGAATTCAGCCTCTTCTTCCCCGGCGAACTCCGCGTCGCATTCAGGGCAGGACGTTGCGTCGGAGGCAACTGAAGCGCCGCAAACGGGACACTCGAACTCGACGTCCTCTCCCTCCTCGACGACGGCTGTATCGTTCTTCCCCAGGCTCTTGATGTCTTCCAGGATGTCGCCCTCTTCGCCCTTATCCTCTCCAACGATGTTCGCGAGGATTTGATCTATCGATTTCTCGTCGTTAATCGTGATCTTGTCTATGTCCAAACCCGGCTCCGAATCGAAGTCGAAAAGTGTCAAATCGGTGTGGCAAGAAGGGCAAATCTTGGCGGCGGGGTCTATTGTTGCATCACATACTGGACAAGTATTCTTCTCCCCACCTGCCAAAGAAGTTCACCTCGGATAAGGACTGCGGGTTTGAACTAATATTGCATGTGAGTTAAATAGTTATCGATGTGGGTCAGGCCGTGCCAAGACATGATAACCGAAACGATAGAGTTAAATCATACAATGATATCTGAACGACAGCCGTCCGGGAGATGGATAATGTTCAAGAACTCGATAGAGGGGCTGGACAAGGTTTTCAAGACGGACATTGAAGCGCCCAAAGTGGTACTCGTTACCGGCCCCCCAGGATCCATGAAGACCAGTTTCTGCTACGCAATGATGTCGAGTTATCTCTCGAACTCGGGCGAGTTTGGCCTGTATACGACGCTCGAAGAGAGCGTCTCGAGCCACCTGAAGAACATGGAGAGCCTCGGCGTCGAGATATCCCTGAACCTTCAGATATCGGATTTCACGGACCTGCGCGAGATCGACCAGGTCGTCGATGAGAGCGAGGCGACCGACTACCTGCAGTTCATAGAGAAGATGATCACGCACTTCAAGAAGGTCCACGGGAAGAAGTTCAAGGTCTTCGCGCTCGACTCCCTCGGAGCTCTATACTCGCTCATGGAGGACGTGAGCGACATGAGAAAGAAGATGTTCTACTTCTTCAAGATGATCAGGGACAACGACCTCATCTCGTTCGTCATCATGGAGAGGTCTCTCGGAGCGGAGTCCCAGCTCCTCGGAAACGAGGGGTTTCTGGTCGATGGGATCATCATGCTGGGACTGGACAGGATGAGGGGAAAGCTCGTCCGCTACCTCCAGGTCGAGAAGATGAGGGCCGCGCAGCACAGCATGGAACGTCACGCCGTCCAGGTCGGGGAAGATGGGATATCTATCCTGGGCCCGATCTTCGATAGCGGGGGTGATTAGATACAAAAGATTATTACCGCAAGAGATGTATTCGGTTTAAGCGGGATTATTTATCTGTGTGAGGCGATATAATTGGCAGAAGATGAGGCTCCAGAGGAAGAGGCCGCTTCCGATTCGGCCCTTGGCAGTGAATCCATATTCGACACCATTAAGAAGGTCGAGCAGGCACTCAAGGACAAGGAAGAGACGATCCGGAAGAAAGAAGCGGAGCTAGGTGAGCTAGAGGCACGGGTGCAGACGCAGAAGGACGAGATGGAATCTGCGAAACAGACCCTCGACTCCGAGAAGGAGAGCATTGAGGCCGAGAGGAATGAGCTGAGTGCGGAGAAGGAGAGAGTCGAGAAGCTCGGCGCGGAGTTCTCCCAGAAGGAGACGGAGCTCGCCAGCCGGGAATCCGATGTATCTTCCAGGCAGGAGCAGCTCGTTGCACGCGAGGAGGACGTCCTTCGCAAGGAGGAGGGCCTCACTGGAAAGGAGAACGAGATATCCTCGAAGAGAGATGAGGTGTTCGCGAGGGAAGAAGCCCTCCTGAAGATGGAGAAGGAGCTGAGAGATGTTCTCGATTCCAACATCCAGAAGGCGAACGACCTCCTGGGGAGGGAGAAGCAGGTCAGCTCTGAGGAAGAAGAGGTCCGCGAGCTGAAGCAGAAGCTCATCGAGGACGGAAAGAAGCTGATGGAGAAGGAGAAAGCGATCCTGGGCAAGGAAGTGGAGGTCAGGGAGATGGTCGAGGCCGAGGTCACGGACGAGGAGGCCCCCGAGGAGGCTCCCGCCGAAGAGGCCGAGGAGCCCCCCGCCGAGGAAATCACAGCAGAGGAAGAACCCGCTGAAGAGATGCCCGCTGAGGAGGTTCCCGCCGAGGAGGGCGAAGAGGCTCCAGCCGAAGAGAAAGCGCCCGAAGAAGCCCCTGCAGAAGAGGCGCCCCCTGAGGAGGAGGCTCCCGCCGAGGAAGAACCCGCCGAAGGAGAGGCTGGCGAGGTTCCCTGCCCCGCCTGCGGGACCATGATCAGCTCAGACGCCGTGATGTGCTACGCCTGCGGTCACAAGCTCGAGGAAGGCGACAAGGAGGCTCCCGCCGAAGAGGAGGCCCCCGCAGAGGAAGAAGAAGCGGCCAGCGAGGAAGAGGAGATTTCCTGCCCCGCCTGCGGGACCATGATCAGCTCAGACGCCGTGATGTGCTACGCCTGCGGTCACAAGCTCGAGGAAGGGTCCTCCAAGAAGAAACCCATCCGCAAGATCCTGAAGAGGAAATAGCCAGATTTTCAGAACAGATTACGTGGACTGAAATTGGGTGGACAACATATATATATGCCAAGCACCTTATTGTCAAAAAGCGTTTAGAACCATACTGGTTACGCATTGTTTGATAGGTATCCAGCATCGATACTTAATGGAGGAATAAGCATGAGAAAGAACTTCTCGAGGCTCATGATGAGATTCGTGAGCTTCCTAATCGTAGGGACCATGATTCTTGGAAGCATGATGGTGATTCTCGACCAGCGTGAGGTCGAGGGTCTTGTGATAATAGACATCAACGGAGACGTGACCATCACCGGCAGCGAAGCGTGGCAGGATGCTATCTACCGGGTTGACGGCAACGTCACGATCTCCGCCGGGGCCACGCTGACCGTTAAGAACGGCGGTATAGTGTTCCTGCAGGACATCACACATGTGCATCATCTCACAATCCAGGCACCTGGTGGGACCCTTCGCTTGATAAACAGCACCGTCTCGACCTGGCTGGACCAGTTGAGCAGCTACCCCAAGCTCAACATGCACGTTTACGGAAACCTCGTGATGGAGACAGGTTCCCAGCTGAAGTTCCCGGGAACGCTGAACGCCTACGCGGGCTCCTCAATCACGATGCGCGATTCCGTGATAACAGGATTCTCCACGCAGGAGCTGAGCACGTACGTTGGGAACACGGACGAGTTTGACGATGCCCCTGTGATGACCTTCACGAGCTCCACGGTCGAGCTGTACGACTCGAGGATCGAGAAGATATTCGAGGAATTGGTCTCCTCAGGCTCCGATTTCAGGTACAACATCACGCTCAAGGGGAGCACAGAGATGACGATAGTGAATTCGTATGTGGGCGTCGATTTCTCCGGTATCAGCAGGTTGCACAACGTCATCCTGGCTGATGACACATCCATTGTGTACATCTACAATATGACGATCGACCAGAGCCAGAACCCAACTCTGAACTCACAGAGATCGTCATGTCTTCAGCCCTACGGTAACATAATCCTCGGAAGTGGCACGGCCTTGCCAGACTCGATTCATCCGACGAAGGACACTACGCCACCAGGACAGGATGAGACGTTCCTGCAAGTCGATGACAATATCAGGTACGCCGTTGCGCCCTTGGAGACGATGTACGTGGACGGGTTCGACCTTGACCTGCCCTACGTGATGACCGGTGCAACGCTCTGGGTGACATACTCCACGGATCCTGGACATGATGGGACACGCCCTGTCCAGTGGGGTCTGGAGGGAGAACCGACGCTGCATGATACTACAATCACTCCTGTCAATACCAACGGGATTAATATTGAGTTCACGGAATCCTTCGACATCTACGGCGCAGGCATGGACACATTCAACAAGCTGCGGGATCTCGACATGGCATTCTACAATGATGCCTCCGTGGCGGCAAACGTCTACTTCGAGAGAATCTGGATCGACGTGGACTACTTCGTCATAGATTCCCAGGCGATCTTCTACATCCACCGATGGCTCGTTCCGACCGTACGGGATGAGAACGGAGCACCCGTCGAGAACGCGACTGTTGACATATCATTCCTCGCTGATCCATTACTTCTTCCGGAGTACCCGAGGAATGGCTGGGCCAATGATCCGAGCCCAGACATACTCGCATACCTCGGGAAGACCGTGGGGAACTACAAGACAACCGGGCCGGACGGAAGGGCCTGGATTCCCTTGCTCTCTGAGTGGATGAACAGCACCTTGCAGCAGCCCACATTCCCGAACACCGAGTTCATCGGCAACTACAACGCGACTGCCACTTATCTTACGCACACAGGCTTCGCAACCATGGCTTTCAACCCGTACCCAGCGCTGACCGAGTCCGATAATACTTACGTGTTGGACATATATCTCATCGGCCTCGTGCTTCCCGAGCCGGACCTTACGCCCACGCTGGTTTGGACCGATCCGCCCATTATCCACGTCCGTGACAATGTGACCATCTATGCGACAGTCGCCAACGTGGGTAATTGGCCAGCCATTGATATTCAGGTAGACTTCACGGTGGGGTCGACCGTCCTACCCTCCTGCGTAATTCCATTGCTGGTTGAGGGCGAATCAGCCGACTGCTCATCTGTATGGATCAATGCCACAATTGGCACTCATCTCGTCATCGTTGATGTCGATCCGCCTATCGACACTGGCGGAATTATCCAGGAGTTGGTTGAGGGCAACAACAGGAAGACACTGCCCATAACCGTAGAGCCTCTCCTTCCCGATCTAGTCGTCTACATATCTGCGCTAGGTCAGGGCTATCCCGGTAACCCGATGACGATTACGGCTACAATCGTCAATGAAGATGGCAACGCGCCCGTTACGAACAGTTTCTTTATTGAGTTCTTTGAGAATCAGAACAGCTTTGCCCTGATCACCTATTCAGAAAACATACCCATAAACGGAACCGTCGACCTGGATATCGAGTGGACGCCCATTGCTGTGGGCGATTACACAATTCGCGTCGTCGTCGATCCGACGGACACGGTGCAGGAGATCAGTGAGGACAACAACGAAGCGACCTGGGACATCCAGGTCATTCCTGTCGCGAATCTCGTCATAATCTCGGACTACGTGTCTCCGGACGATCCCTGTCCATCGGAGGGCCAGAACATCCGGGCTGACGCTTGGATCTCCAACGCAGGTCAGGCCGACGCGGGCATCTTTGAAGTGTCCTTCTGGATCGATGGCGTTTCCGTGGGAACATGGACGTCCACGTCGATTCTGGCACCTGGGGCCACGGTCCTAGCAACCAGCCCGTTGTCCACACCAGCCGGGAGTCCCGGTTTCGGGGAAATCACGGTCGTGGTCGACCCGACCGACGCGATAAGGGAGAGCAACGACGACGACAACACGGTGATCGCTCAGTACATAGTCTATACGGGAACACAGACTTGGTGGACGAATGATGAGACAATGGACTCCGTGGACGTCTCACCGAGGGACAATCTCGTGATTACGGGCAACATCGTGTTCATTAACTCAGAACTCACGGTGACCCAGTCTGGACCAGGCGTTGGCAGGCATTACGTGAAGATCCAGAACGGAGGCAGCTTGACCCTCATCAACAGTGACCTGAAGACCAACTTCGATAACAACTGGCCTCTGAACGTCTGCGTGCTGGACAACGGAGAGCTGATAACCGAGCAGGACTCGCAGGTGCTCCTGGACTCGCAGATCCATGGAAAGGGAGCCCTCTTCACGCGAGGGAACGGGAGGATAGATCTCAAGGACACGATGCTCGATGGGGACATCAGGGCAACCGGATTCGATGTCTCGCTCAAGAACGTGGACCTCACCGGGGATGTCGTGTTCATCTACACTCAGAATACGTCATACATATGGGACACGATCTTCTGGACCGTTGGCACGCTTTCCCTGAACACGGACGACGGTGATGTTGGCACGCTCGACTTCGACATCAGGAACGTGTCCTTCGCCGATCCTGGTCTGGACAAGCAGCTTGTCTTTGGCGGGGACCAATGGATATGGCTAACGGATGTGGAGACCTACATCGATGTGGGCGAGGACTGGTGGACCAACATGATCGTCGGAAACGCCAAGGTCTCGGTCTATTACTGGCTCACGGTCGAGCTTGTTGACGGTACGGGTGCATTGCTGCCGACTTCAAACCTCACGCTTTGGCATCTCGACCCGAAAACGCTCAACTGGAGCCTGGCCATCGACGATTTGGGCAATCCCGTGCAAAACGTGTCCCTTCTAGAGGGCAGCTACTTGTACCGCGCGCTCTCCCAAGAGAGGTTCGAGGTGGACCACTATGAGAATTGGACATACATGGCAAACGGGTCGAAGTACCTTCCAGTTGAGGATAGGGACTACTATCCAGACAAGGACGAATCTGACAGCGTCAAGTCGAACACCCTCATCCGGCTTGTGTTCTCGGCTCTCACTCCCGAGTTCTGGCATGAGGGAATCAGCTTCATCGGCGGCAACGGCATTTCGAACGACCAGCCGTACAATCTGGCTCTGAATGTCTCAGCCGCTGTTCACAATGACGGCAAGATTACGACGAGGAATGTCGAGGTGTACTTCTTCGCCACTGACATCGATCCCGACGAGGACGGCATCATGCAGAACGAACCGTTGACGTACGCGGCCTACTTCATCGGTGTTGCCATCATCGACATCCCGGCGAACGGGACGACAAGCGCAGTGGTCACATGGAATCCAGGCGAACCCGGGATGGCCGTTGCCGGAAACAAGGTCTCCGTCTTCATAGACATGCTTGGTAATATCAACGAGGTCAACGAGCTGAACAACATCGAGATGGAAGTGGTCTCAATGTTCCGCTGGCCAGACCTCGAAGTCCCGGTGGAGGACATCATCTCGATCCCGACACAGGTTCCAGTCTTCTCATCCGTAACCCTTCAGGCGAAGGTTCGCAACATCGGCTCGGCTGTAGCGACGAACGTCAGAGTGGAGTTCCTTGATGACGGGACATCGATCGGCAACGACACGATTCCCACCATCCAATCCAGTGGATCTGCCCTTGCCACGGTTGAATGGACCGCTATGTCGTCAGGACCTCATGAGATAACGGTAATCGCCTACACGGACAACCTCACCATCGAGAACACGGACTACAACTGGAACAACAACGATGCATCGATCACGAAGTCTGTCCTTTCCGAGCCAGATCTCATGGCGGACTCGACGAGCATCCTGGGTCTTGGATCCCCACCGAACGTGACACAGGCCAAGGGATTCTCATTCACCGTCAGGGTCTACAACCTCGGTGAGAGCTCTGTCTCGTCGTTCGCCATTGAAGCATACATCGAAAGCACCTCGAACTTGATCGCAAGCCTGTCCGATCTGTACATCGGAGGCGACACGTACAGCGACTTCGAGCTCTCCGTCCCCAACGGTCTGCCCGACACAGGGACCTACGACCTCATTGTGGCAGTTGATCCGGCATTCCTGGTCAATGAGGCTGACGACTCGAACAACAACGTCACGATATCCCTGCAGGTTGTTCCGCCCGAAGGCTTCATAACGATAAGCCAGCCGCCAGACAACACGGAATACGAGCCCGGCAAGACGATACTCATCAGAGGTCGTGTCCAGACGAATGCACACGATCCGATACCTGGCATAACAGTTCATATCGAGCTCCTTGGTACCACGGCTACGGTGGACACAACAACCGATTCCAGTGGCCAATTCTTCATCACCAATTTCCAGATCCCTGACGACATTTCGGGCACATTCACTCTCGAAGCCTCGACCGACATTGCCTCCATCACAGATGCCACAGTGACGATAAGGGTCGAGGAGGTAGTCGGGCCGTTTGACCAGACGTTCCTTGGGATTCCGATCTGGCTCTGGCTCATCATCATCATAATCATAGTCGTCATCATCGTTGCCATCACCGTCTATCTCAAGTACGTCGGACTCGGCAAGCTTGTCGAATGCGGGAACTGCGGAGCCTTCATCCCAGAGTCAAGCGAGAAGTGTCCGAAGTGCGGCGTGGAGTTCGAGAAGGACCTGGCGAAGTGCAGCAGCTGCGGAGCTTGGATTCCCCTCGGTGTCAAGGTCTGTCCCGAGTGCGGCGTGGAGTTCGCGACCGGAGAGCTCGAGATGGAGGAGTACCGCGAGAAGATGAGGATGCAGTACGATGAGGTCGTTGCGAAGTTCCGCGCTGAGGCCGACAAGGCTCTTGGACGAACCCTCAGCGAGGGGGAGTTCCAGTCGTGGTGGAAGACGCAACCAACGTTCGTGACCTTCGAGGGATGGCTCAAGGAAGAAGAGGAGATGAGGAAGATGGGCTCACGCGCGTGCCCGTCCTGTGGAACGCTCAACTCCGTCACGGCCAAGGTGTGCCACAAGTGCGGTACCCTCTTC
>JAJISE010000002.1:50657-84718 GCA_022848865.1 Candidatus Thermoplasmatota archaeon
GATGAGGCCCCGCCAGCGAAGAAACCGCCCGCAAAGGAGCCGCCAGCGAAACCCGCAGCCGCGGCGCCCGCTGTAGAGAAGAAGGCCGTTCCCGGGGAGGAACTGGAGAAGCTGGACAGGCCAGTTCCGAAGAAGGTGATCAAGAAGCCGGTGGACAGGCCCGTGGTCCAGAAGAAGGTGATTAAGAAGCCTGTGCCTGTCGAAGACGAGACAGAAAAGGTCTAGCTTCTCGCCAGAGCCTCTTGCGCTTTCTTGTAGACAGCGTCGGGGTCCTTGTAGTACGAGGAGACGAGCTTTGCCACATCCGTGTGTTTGTCGAGTCCGATCTTGCTCATGTACTTGAAGAGCCCAATCCTCCTCCGGACCTCCTGCTCCATCCTCTTCTGTGACCAGTTTCTCGCGATGGATATCTTCTCGTAGACGTAGCTGTGACCGCTGTAGTTGAAGGTGTCGTCCGCAGGGTTCCATGAATAGGCCGTGTTGGTTATGAGCTCATCCGACTCCGGGTCAACGCCGATGAACTCCGTGAGCGACTTCACCCTTCTGGTCATGTCGGTCCCGACCTTCACCTGGGCTTGCATCAGGACGACATCCAGTGCGGAGACGAGAGCGCGCGGGAGGTTGATGGGATCGTTCTCCATCCTGTGGACCATCGCCTGGACGTCCTCAGCGTGGAACGTCGTGTACGCACTCTTTCCCGTTGCCATCGCCTGGAAGACGACGTAGGCCTCCGTTCCTCTGACCTCTCCGACCATCAGATACTGAGGTCGTTGTCGCAGAGCGGATGTCAGCAGATCGAACATGTCGATCTCTCCCATCGCCTTGCCCGTGATCTTGCTCCTGGTCCCGAATCCAGCACGGGTCACGGTGGGAACCCAGTTGTCGTGCGGCAGGTTGAGCTCTCTCGTGTCCTCGATGCTGACAATCTTCATCTGAGGCGGTATGAACAGCAGTATGGCGTTGAGCGTGGTCGTCTTTCCACTCGCCGTTCCACCGCATATGAGCATGGACTGACCGTTCTCGATGGCGAGCCACAGGTATGCCATCATCTCATCATTCAGGGTCTTGAATCTCAACAGGTCCAGAGGTGTGAATGGGTTCTCCCTGAACCTTCTGATCGTGAAGCTCGAACCTCTCTTGGTGACGTGCTTGCCGAGCGTCGCCTGAAGCCTTGATCCGTCCGGGACCGTGGCGTCGAGCATCGGCTGCGCAACCGAGATGTGCTTACCGCACCTCTGTGCCAGCCAAACGACGAAGGAATCGAGTTCCCCCTCATCGTCAAACCTCAGGTTGGAGGGGATGGACCCGTACTTCCTGTGATAGATGTAGAACGGGATATCAACGCCATCACACGAGATATCCTCCACGTTGACATCGATCATCACGACATCGATGGGTCCGTACCTGATGAAGTCCCTGAGCACGTAGTACATTATCCGTTCTTTGGATATGGGGTGAAGGCTTACGCCGAGCTCCCGGAGAAGACCGTCCACAACCCTCCTCAGGTAGGTCTCCTTCACTCTCTCGTCCTCTTCGTCGATCGCCTCGAGTGATTCGACCAGGATCTCTTTGAGGACCTCGAGTATGTCCTCCTCTTCTGGGAGGAGCTTCGGCTCGATGACCTCGTACGTGTACTCGTTCGCGCGCGTGTCGTAGTTTATGCGAACATAGGAATAGCCCTCAATCATGGGCAGGATTTCAATCTCTGTGAGGTCCTTCTTCGAAATCTTGGGTATAGTCGTCACCCTTCCCATGGTCTTCTCTTCGACGGCACTGACCATGGGCGAGAGGACCTTTATCCCCTTCTTGCCCAGAAGCTTGCTGAAATATCCCCTCTTGACGGCATCGAGGGCGGAGAAGACGCTTCTCTTCCTGCGTTCTTCCAAGACTTCCAGCTCCCCCTCCGTCGCCGTCTTGTCCCGTTCGAGCTGCCTGAGCTTCGCAGCAGTCTCTTCCTCTCTCCTCTTGAGATCTTCAAGCTCCTCTTTGACACCCTTGCCTATCGCTTCGCTCAATTCTATCACCTAGATGAAACTCAGTATGGAGAAACCGATCACCAGCATCAGGAAGCTGTGCCGGAATCCGCTAATCACTCTCCCGTTGTCAAGAACTCCCGCGAGAAGCCCGTCCCCCACAGCGTGTATTATCGCTGCGAGGAAGAAGGCCAACTTGATGCTCTCCACGATATTCGGCAGGTCAGATGCAAGTGGGCTATCCACCGCACCGCCACTCCCCTCGCCTGAGGTGGTGAGCGATTCGCTCGCCTCAAGCATCTTCGGGAGGAAAGTCGCGTTGATGATTGCGATCGTGACAAGGAACACGAAGAACGAGATGTAGATGACAGCGATGTATGTCGACATCGCAATGCTCCTTTCGTATTCCGTCAGCTGCGTCTCCTTGGCATCGTGCGAGACCATTGTGAGGACATCCGCAACATCTCCGCCTGCATCGCTCGACTTGACGATTATGCTGACGACACGACTAACCATCGGTGTCTTGACACGCTCGTTGAAGAGTTTGAGGGCCTCGCTCGCGGGAACCCCCCATTGGATCTGGGCAGCCATCTTCTCAATCTCTGCTGTGAGTCTCCCGTACCTACCGGACGAGGCCACGACAATCGCGTCGGCAAGGGTCATTCCGAACCTTCCCGCCTCGGCAACGTCTCTGAGGAAATCCGGAAGCCTTCCCTCGATGGCCGCGACTTCCTTCAGTTTCTTCTGCATGTAGAACCCGTATGGCCCCATTATGACGAGCATCGCAAAGACGATGAAGTTGATTCCCCTCTTGATCGGCGTCTCCCCTGAACGCAGTGAAATATCGACCACATCCATCATGTTCAGGATGGCGATGATGACGAAAACCGCAGCAATGCTCCCGCTCACGATCAGTATAGGCTTGGCGAGGTCCAGCTTCTCGTACATCTTGATTCTGGCCTGCTCCAGGTCCTCTCGCGTCATTACTTGCCCTCCTGTTCCATGTTCCATATGACGAAGATGAACCCGAACTGGGAAATCGGTATCATCAGGCCGACGACGACGTACAGCAGTGTCACGACGAAGCCTGACCCGCCCTTGCTGATCAGGCCCATTATGGCCATGATGACGACCAGGAAGAGGGGAAAGGCGACGACGACCGTGACGAAGCTCTCGGCAAGCATGCCGAGGGTCTCCATGTTCTTCCTCATCTCCAGTTTGTCCTCCTTCTCGTACTGCTCCGCCTTCATGAGGAAGTAGGGTTTGAGCTGTCCTCCGGACGTGGAGGTCGTGACGACGCCCTGAAGGAAGTCCTGGAACTTGATGGACGGGGATCTCGCGGAACCCGCACGGATGGCGGAGAGGATATCGACTCCCAGAAGCTCCGTGTCTCTCGTTATCCACTCGGCCTCCTCGGCAACCTCACCGTACACGGCTTGCTTCGAGAGCTCCTTGAAAATAACGTTTACTGGCACATCGGCTGACGCCATCGCGGAAATGAAACTCATCGCTCCGGAGATTTTTGCATCGATCTTAGTTCCCCTCTTCTTCTTGGCGGATGTGGGGGCGTGCAACAATACGAAGTAGGTGAGGAGTGCCGGAACCACTGCCAACAAGATGGCGATGATGATGCTTGTCAGCCCATCCATGATGCCCAGCACGAATAGGAGCGGTCCGAGAATCACTCCAATGACCACACCGACGATCACCATGATGAACGTGCTCATCCAGACATAGGCGAGATACTCTTCTGGTCTGATCTTCATGTGAGCCTGAACGAGGTCGTCCTCCAAGTCTTGTTTCGGTTCGAACCTCGACTCCACGAACCCACCAAGGAGGCGCCAGCAGGTTTCCTGATAGGGCGTCAGCTTGATGTATTCCGGTCTCGAGCCCTTGGCCAGCTTTATCTGATGCGGACCTCTGAGCCCCGTTTCCTCTGGCCTGAATCTCTTCGTCTTCACATAGGCCTTACTCGCCTCTAACTTGTCGAACGTGTCAGACCTCTCTTGAGGCAAACATATCACCTTCAACTAGATCCTCGGGTTCTGGCTCCTCTCGGACCCATCCCATTTCGTTCCTTATCTTCTCGATAGTCTCTTCAGGGTAGTGGTAGTAGGACACAACGAGTCTCGAGATGTCCTTGTAGTCGTCAAGGTCCTTTTCGACCATGTAGTTCACCAGATCCACCCTTCTCTGAAACTCTCGGTCCATCTCATCGTGGGTCATGTTCTTCATTTCCTGCAGTTCGTCGAAGAGGAAGCTGTGACCCTTGTAGATGAACGAATCGGTTGCCGTATCCCACTCGTACACTGTATTCGTGATGAGCTCGTTCGTCTCAGGTTCAAAGCCGACGAGCTCAACTACCTGAACGACCCTCCTCACCTGTTCCGACTCGGCGCCGATTCTCGCGAAATTCTGTATGATCACGAAGTTGAGGGCGGTCAGCAAGATCCTCGGTGTGTTGATGGGCGGATTCTCGAGTCTGTTGACCATCGATTTCACGGAGTCCGCGTGCATAGTGGACATCGTCGGGTGGCCTGTCGCCATGGCCTGGAACATCGTGTACGTTTCCCTTCCTCGGACCTCTCCGACAACGATGTAGTTGGGTCTCTGCCTTAGAGCGGCCCTAACGAGATCGAACATGTCAATCTCGCCGGCGGCCTTTCCATCTGCCCCCTTCTCGCCCACGCCGCTTCTCGTTGTCCCTGGAATCCAGTTCTCATGTGGAAGGTTGATCTCTCTCGTGTCCTCTATGGACACGATTTTTGCGCCTGGCCTGATGAACAACGCCGCTGCGTTCAGAGTCGCGGTCTTGCCCGTTGCGGTCCCGCCACAGACCATCATTGACCTTCCGTGCTCTACGGCCAACCACAGATACGCGACCATCTCTGGCGATGCCGTGCCGTACTTTATGAGCTCTGTCGGAGTGAATGGTTTCTCCTTGAATCTCCGGATCGTGAAGGATGACCCTCGCGTGGTCACCTCCCTTGCGTACGTGGCCTGGACACGATGGCCTTCAACGCTGGTACCGTCCAGGATGGGATTGGCCACAGAGATCTGCTTCCCGCATCTCTGTCCCAGCCCAATGACGAACGAATTCAGGACATCCTCATCGTCGAATCTCTCCCTCGTCCTGATGGACTCGTACTTCCTGTGGAATATGAAAAGGGGAACGCCCACGCCATCGCATGAGACGTCCTCGATTGTTTTATCTGACATCAGAACATCGATTGGACCGTAGCCCACGTAGTCCCTCGTGATGTAGTAAACGATCTTGTCCCGGGAATTCTCGTCGACACGCATCCCCCTGCTCCTGAAGAAGCTGTCAATGCTCTCCTTGAGGAACTCCTCCTTGTCTTTTATTCCCAGGGTGCCGGTCTCGTACTCCAGCGTTCGCTTAAGCGAGTCCTTGATGAGGGCCAACAGCTTCTCTTCTCTCTCGGTGAGATAAGGTTCCCACGACTCGTAGACATACTCGCTCTCCTTGTTGTCGTAGACTACCCTCGAGTAGCTGAAGGGAGGCTTTATGGGCAAGATCTCAAGCTCCTCTATCCACTCCTCCTCAGTGGGTGCGATGGGCGTGAGGTGGGAACCTCTGCCCCCTTCCCACTTCGTTGCCGTGGATGCGCCTTTTGGCACCAGGACTTTCCTCTGTTTCTTTGCTCCAAACATACCAGATACCTCTTCGTTGGACTCAGGTTCGAGAACTGGTCTCCCCGATGACAACGTCGAAGTTCGATGAAACCAGTGTCAACCTCCCGATGTCCACATCATCGGACTCTATCGTGACCTCAATGAGCGAGTAATCATCAAAGACCGTCCTCTTTACGACGAAATATGGATTGGTCGCCTTCTCCTGTGCACCGCTGCCATACCAATCCCAGTCGGGAGGTGAGTTGTCCTCGTAGTCCTGTTCCGTCACACCAAAGGCACTTGACAGCGTCTCATTGAAGAATTTGTACCACGCCTTGCCGTTCTGGGTCCAGTGAACAATGGTCACGTCAGAGTTGACATTGCTGTACTCATCCCACGAGGCCCCATTGAGATCATGGTGGACACCCTGCGTCCCGATGCCGCCCACAGAGCCGTCACCGTACAGGTCTATGAGGTACATCCAAATCTCGACGTAGTCACCCTTCTTGGATACCATGAAAGAAGGCTCTCCCTTGATGACCTCACCTTCCTCCTGGGATCTGATGATGGCCCCGCCCTCGTACGTGAGAGTCTGTCTCACGAAATACCTGTTCGCGACTTCAAGGACGATATTCCCCGAAGCGTTCTGTTTCACGTAGAACGTCTCGTTAGTGCCTCCGACGTCATGTTGATAGCTGAAATTGACGGAGAACTTCCCGCGGTCTTCCCTCCCCGTGAGTTCCCCGACGGTTGGTGCGGAAAAGATGGGGACCCCGTCGATACCTACCTCAATAGGAGTGAACCCGCTGCTCCTCATGCATGGCTCATTTTGACGCAGCATGATCACACAGGAGAGAACTTGCAGATCAACCGATCCCTTGAGCGTGCCGAACTGTCCGTAAACCTCATTCATATGAGCGGATTCGGCGTCCTTCATCCAGACAGGAACGTACTGGTTCACTATCATGGAAAAGAACGTCATGACGACCATCAGGGCCATGATCGTGCCCACTGTGGAAGCCACACCTTTGTTGTCCCACTTGAGTTTCCTCTTTATCCTAAAAGCTCTGCGCGAGGGCTCCATCACATCACCTGGAAGAATCGGATTCCTCTTAGTTCTAATGTTGGATGACGTATTTATATGTGTCGCCACCAATTGCAACTGGTCATTCCAATCAATGATATTTAGGAGCCCTCGGATTTAGGGTTGAAACCCTAACTTTAATATGTGCAGAATCATATGAAACTCCGCTGCCGCAGTAACTCAGTTGGGAGAGTGCAAGACTGAAGATCTTGAAGTCGCCGGTTCAAGTCCGGCCTGCGGCATTCCCGACTTAGCTTAGACTGGCTAGAGCGGCTGACTGTAGTTGGTTCCCGGAGTCTTTCCGGTCTCGGCCGATATCAGCAGATCCCCGGTTCAAATCCGGGAGTCGGGACTTCTGCGGGGCTCACAAGCCCCCACTTCCCCTAGGACCTTCAACTCAGTTCAACCCACCGACACGAACGGAGCCCGAACGCGCCTCGTGGGTCTTCATGTGGTGTTACGGGTTCCTTGAAGTTATAGTTGGCAGTATGACAGATGGTCTGGCCGATTGGAACTCCTTCCGAATTTCTTTATTTTCTACGGCCTTCCTCAAACTGGCTCGTCAATCTCTTTCCCATGTGCCAGTCGATGTGCATCATCCATAGAGCTCCCAGAACTATGACAAAGACAGCAATAATGGACACCGAGGCCGAGACAACATTCCATGTCATCACCTGATAATAATAAGTTCCCGAACCATCACCAGCAGAGACTGGTATCGTAACTGGTAGAAGAAGGGGGAACAGCAGTGATATCGACATGAAGATGATACCGAAATACAACACCGATCTCGCTGTATGCCTATTCTTCCTGAGGTGATATTCCTCGTATTCTATCTCGCCCTTCACACGAATGATCTTCTCCCCGCAATTCGGACAGAAGTTCTTTCCCTCCGGAATGGATTCCCCGCATTCTTTACAGTCTACCAAAATCTTCCCTCCCAATCTGAGTGGATTAGGGCTGTCACAAGACAACTTCTGGCGACAGAGTGTCCTGGATTGACAACCCTATATCCAGTCCTCTCCCAAGACACTCTTATCGCCAAGAAGTGAATGGGAGTGAAGGGTTTAAAGTTTTCTTTGAGCGAGGATACACACCTGAAAGCGTGCCTCTACTTCGAAAAAGAACCCCTCAGTCGCTTTCTGTTGCAGCAGATTGGGTAATAGCTAGCTGTTGAAGTTGTGTGAGTTTCTGGTTCATCTTGACATAACATTTCGCAAGTAGACCCAAAGCAGATATTAGCTCCTCTTGATTGATTTCTTCGTCTGTTGTGAACTGCTTCTTGAGTCTCCTGAGTGCATCTGTGGTGTCTTTCGAAATCTTGGGAAGCATGCTTCCGATGCCTTCTGCATCGAGCATTCCGAGCGATATCAACTGGAACATTGTGGTTCCAGTAGTGGCTATGCTAACTCCGACAAGGGTCAGGGTATTGTCCTTCGTTGCTCCACCGACACTTATGAGAAGTCCCGAAAGATAATAGACATCCGTAAAATCCTCTTCCTTAATTCCCTTAATGGCACTATCAAACGCTCCAACCATATCTTTCCGACTTAACATACAACCATCTCACAACTTCTCGCAACCGTCATGGCCTTATGAAGAAAGCCGAGGGGGAACCGAGAGTTCCTGTAATAGGAGTGCTAGCCTTGACACGCCGCAAAATGTTTAGTCTGCCAACTACTTTCTCGACATTGTCGAGAAGCTTCAATGCCTCATTCAGTTGTTTTCTTTGCGACTCCGAAGAAGCACGCTCAAAAGCACCTTTATAAGCCGTTCTAAGAGAGACTATCTCGAGTGCGATTTGTGCAAGCCGAGTTTTTGATATTCCTCGTTGAGGCATCGATGCGAGTTCTCCTTTCATGAACACAATCCGCCTCATATCTGGCAAGATACCTTTCATCATATCAGCCTAACATGTTCTATGGCAAAGCTGATACATTATGTTTTTGGCTTCCTCTCCATGAGGAGGAACTATGTTGCCACAAGCTCGATTTCCATTCCATCTCCGTTGCCATTCCATCGCTTCCTAGCTTCGAAAGTGGTGCTCCACTTGACCAAATCACCCCAACCGTCTTCAAAGGGAAGATCGATACCAGATGCCTGAGCTGGCGTTCTTCCATTCAGTGAAGTGTGAGGTCTGAGGAAGTTGTAATAGATTACAAAGCCATTGGGAATCTGTGTTTCCGCGGATACGAGGCCACGCATTATGTCTGTGCGATCTTTCAGGGTTCCATGAAATCTCTCAATGAGTTGATTATTGTGACCTCCACGGAGTCCCACATTTGCTATATGCTGGCTTCTGCGGATTCTAAGTCCTCTGCTGATGCCATGATTATATGCACCCAAGCCGTCCGTGAGTACTTTCTCTGGCTTCCCAGCGTTCCTACGACATTTCTTGAAGAACTCGGTAGCTTCCTCATCGGACCTCTCCCTCGAGAGATGGCATCCCAAGATGTATCGTGTCTTCTCGTCGATCGCATCCCAGAACCAATGGAGTTCTCCCTTCCGCCTGAATCTCTTCTGTTTCTGAACCCTGGTTAATGGTCTCTGAGGTCGAATAGAGAGGGAAGTCTCATCGGCGTGCCAGATGCCAGAACCTTGGGGCCGTAGGTTCACGGTGAAGTCTTCAATCCGAGGGACATATTTCTGGATCCAATTCAGGATAGTTCGTGCGGATGCCTTCACCTTGAAGAGCTTCCAAAGAAGACGGCTGGTAGTTGGTAAGGATGCACCGCTGTAATATAATTCGAGAGCGTTAGCAATAACCTCAAGTCTCGTCCTCATTCTTGGAGGATTATTATTGTCATCAAAGAGATGACTGCAATCCTTGCATCTGTATCTTTGATGTCCATTTTGTCGTCCCCACTTGACAAGTTTCTCGCTTTCACAATACTTGCACACAACCTTTTTATTCTGAGCATCCTTATCCTTTCCTCGGGGTTCACTGGACATATCAGTGGGCCTCCTGAGTATCGGAGTCTCAACACTCCGATGCTCACTATCTGGATGAGTATCCAGATACTTAAGGCTTGAATTGAGAGATGAGGAAAAGTATCTATCTGGCTCCCCTGAAACAAGACCTCTAAGCCATTCTAGAGCCGATTCTGATATACTTTCACTTGGGAGGGGACAAAAATACCTTAAGGTTAGTTGCTCATATAGTCATAATATCAGGCTCTGAGCGGGGGTTGGGTTTCGAACCCAAGTCGTGCGATTACTAAATCGCCCGCAGTACCGACTATGCTACCCCCGCATTCCCTTTATTCATTCTCTCCGAAGAGGCCATTCTTCAAGAGTTCTCTGCGTTTCTTGGATTGCTCAGCGGCAAACCTCGCAACCATCCCCGTGAGCATTGGTTGTGACCGAATCCGGTCTACGACAATCTCAATGATCTCGGCCACCGTCATGTTCAGGTTAGCAGCTAGATTGGTAATGACCGCCCAGTCACTCTTTTTGACGTTTCGAATGGAAACCGTGATGCGTTCTTCTTGACGGGCCTTTCTCTCAACCATCGTTCTCTTCTCCTGCTGTCAAACCCAGTGCAAACATCGGGTTTGTCTAATGGCAAACAGCAATCAAACCATCGGTATAAGTAATTTGTGGGAACGTAGGAATTGCCATCAGATTTCAGGAGAAGATCCCAAAAACGAGATTCCTACGCCCTTTCCACTTCTATGTCAGCCAGTCGTCTGTCATGTTCTCAACTTTAAATTCAAGGCACCGGTGTTACGAAATACTTTTATACGTCCTACGATATTAACCATGTTGTCGGACAATAGTCCGACCAATCTTTGTCAGGGATGGGAATGACGCGCTGGAAGAGGAAGTCGAAGACCGCCGATAAGACCACCAAGAAGCTGATGGATTCGGGAGTCTTGAATGTCGGTCGAAGAGACACTTACTCGCGAAGAGTGGCTAATGAGTCCCATCCACCGTATGGCTTCTGGAGTGCCGTGCAGTACACATTCGTCCTTTCCCTTTTCCTCTGGTGGATGCCAACCTTCGGGCAGATGATCGCCGGATACGTCGGTGGCAGGAGGGCGGGAGGGCCATGGAAAGGAGCCATTGCGGCATTCATCCCTGTTGCCATCTTCATTGCTGTGTTGGCTATGGCAGATCAGGGGATACTCACAGAGGAGCTATCCTATGTGGCTGGCGTCCCCTCCTACATTGCGTCAGCCCTACACGCCAACGTTCCCGTTCTTGCTCCTTACATCGAATTCGTCGCCGTGTACGTGACGACTTTCGTGGAATCACTGGCTCTAACGCTTGGGCTGGGACTCAATGGCTATCTCGTGACAGTGATATTCGCATACATAGGTGGCGTAGTCTCCTCTCAGAGAAGGAGTGAGATGGACTATACCAGAGCAGGCGTCCCCACGGTGATAGTGGCGGGACAATACAACTCGCCCTTCGCGGCCGCCAAGTCACCTGTCCCGAGGGGATGGGATGACGGACAACAGACGACCCTCGGGTCGATGAAGAAGATCCCCGTCGCATCAGGCAAGAAGGCCAGTGGTCAAGGCAAAGGAACCGCGACCCCTGCCAAGCCTAAATCGAAACCGGGCAAACGTGCGGAGACCAAGGCAAAGGGGCAGAAGAAGAAGAGCACAACAACGGCCGAGGATCGCGAGAGAATCGGTCGAAAGCTGACGGAAAGGGCCTTGAAGAACTACCGCTGACCAGCCACAAAAGGTTTTTATTCGGATTCTCCCTATGACGCCGGGATGTCCCTCTTCTGTCCCGAGTGCGAGTCCCTTATGTATCCGGAGAAAGGGGAACTGGTCTGTAGCAATCCTCAATGCAAGTACTCTAGGAAGATTGGAGAGAAAGATGACCGCCAGATCGTGCGGACCAAGAGAAAGGAGAAGATGGAGACTCTTGTTCTTGACGAGATCATGGCGACGCTTCCGAAGACCAGGATCGAGTGCGAGAAGTGCGGGAACAACGAGGCCTTCTGGCAGTTGAGGCAAACACGGGCCGCTGACGAGCCCGAGACCAGAATATACCGATGCACAAAATGCGGTCACACGTGGAGAGAGTTCTAGCCGCCAATGCCGTTGTTGAGCGCATCTGCGATGTCCTTGGCCCTTTCCAGTTCAGCCTTGTCCGTGCTGTGAAGGATGATGTCCTCTATCTCCGCGATCGCATCTCCCACCGTGCTCGCTGAGGTCAGACTCCCGAGATCGATCCCCGTCGAAGCGTCCACATATCCGGAGACCACATTGAGCCAGAGTGCCATGAGCTGTACCAGCGCCTTCCCTGTCATGTCCGACTTCGGATTGGACGAAAGCACACTGCAGACGTCGTCCTTGGACTGGATGTACACGAAGACGAGCGAGTTATCGGCGATTCCCTGCGCGAACTCATCCGTTATGCCAGGGTGCTCCTCCTTGGGCTCGGACACCTTGCACTGATGTTCCCAGTACCCCGTGGTTCTCGGGAGAGAATCGGGCTGAGGAGCCTGCTCGAGGACGTAGACAAGTCCGCCTGCTGCGCTCAGAACAATCTCTGCAACGCCATCCTGATCGATGTCCCAGACAGTGGGCTGTCCGAACGGCCTCTCGATGCCGAATGTCCATTCTATGGCGCCGGTCTTGGCGTCGAGGGAGAAGAGGTTCCTGTCCTTGCCCAGAGCCAGAACCTCGATCTCGCCGTCCCCGTCCACGTCCGCGGTGACCAGCGAGCTCTGGGCTCTCGCGTTGTCCGGGAGAACCGTCTGCCAGAGAGGAGTCCCGTCGACACCGCGGTATGCCAAGACTGTGTGATTGTTGAAGTCGCCTCCGATCAGGTCAGGAAGACCATCTCCATCGATCTGTGCGATTGTGGGAGTGCTGTAGAAATCACTCCTGGAGGTGTCGTTCCAGAGAATCGAGCCGTCGTGGTTCAGGACTGATATCCCTCCAGTGACGACCATGAAGCTGGCGATCTCGCCGTATCCATCGCCATCGAAATCCGCTATCAGAGGCGAGGAGCCGACTCCGTATCCGAGGTCTGTTTCCCACTCGATAGTCCCGGTGTCAGCATCGTACAGTCGCATCTGGGCCGCGTTGTCGAATCCCACGATCTCTTGATCCCCGTCATTGTCGATGTCATCCAAGGGCGAGGTCGCGCGGTTGTAGTGGAGTCCCTTCGGACTCTTCCAAATCATGTTGCCGTCGGGGCCGTTGAACGCGTAGAAGTAATCATCCATGCTCCCAACGAGAACATCCAGGATCCCATCGTCGTTGGAATCATGGAACATGGGTGATGCAAAGAAGCCGTGTTCCGAACCAGAGGTGGAGGTGTAGCTCCACAGGGGTGAGAGGTCCTCGCCGTTCAGGGCGTGTATCTCGAGAGACCCTCCAACGACGCTGTGGCTTCCCTGGCCTGCCATGACCTCGAGCTTCCCATCGCCATCGATGTCCGCCGCTGCGGGCATCATTGGGTACTCAGGCGCGAAGTAGGTGCTGTAGAGGAAGACGCCGTTCTCGTCGATGACATACAGCCCGCCATTGTCCGCCGCAACAATCACCTCGTACCTGCTGTCACCGTTCACGTCTGCAATGAGCGGGGCCGATATCACATTGGCGCTCGTGTTGAAAACCCATCTCACGTGTGGCTCTTCTATGTCTCCCACAAAGGGGGCTCTTCCCGTTCGGTCGGCGTCATATCGATAGAGGACCATGTCGTCCCCGATGGCCATCGGGCTCAGTTCCGAAGGAATCGAGGAAATGCCCACGAGACCTGATAATAGGAGAACCGAGATGGTCGTAGCTGCCAATAGCCTTTTCATAAGACCCCCCGTAAATAACTGTTGAATTTATTGGATTCTCGCATATATATAGTTATGCAGAAAGTCTAACGGGTTCCTCAGCATGCGCCACACGATGGTTTTCGACGCATCGGAATTTGTCGCTCCCATCTGGCGTGTTCCTTTCGAGAAAGGCGTCGAGCATACCTTTATAATCGCCAAGTGGTTTACGGAGATGGACCTAGAATCTCGGGGGAGTACATGTTCAGCGCAAAAGCCAAGTCAGAGGTGCTAAGAGAGATAGTGGACGTCATTTCGACGCTCGTTGATGAGGCCAAACTCAACCTTGGCAAAGACGGTCTTTCCGTCAAGGCAGTCGATCCCGCTCATGTAGCGATGCTTGACCTGTCCGTGGCAAAGGACGCCTTCGAGGAGTACAGTGCGGACGACCAAGAGATGGGCGTGGACATGGACAAGTTCAAGGAGGTCCTGAAGCTGGCCAAGGCGGGGGACGTAGTCAGCATGGACTACGACGAGGAGAAGAACCGGCTCATAATGAGCGTCGGCAACATCACCCGCAGAATGGCGCTGGTCGATACCGCAGGCATGTCCGATCCGAAGGCACCCAACCTGGACCTCCCGGTCAAGGTGACAGTCAGGGCAGAGGAGTTGCGTCAGGGCATCCGGGCATCGGAAAGCGTCTCTGACCACGTCGCTTTGATATGCACGCCGGACGGCTTCGAGATGACCTCTGAAGGGGACACGGACTCCGTCAATCTGAGGTTGCCGAAAGACCTCCTTGAGTCGCTGGACTGCAAGGAGACCGTTCGCTCGCTGTTCCCGCTCGACTATTTCTCCAATATGGTCAAGGCGGTCTCCGCAGCTGGGTCGATCACGATGTTCTTGGGAACTGACTATCCCGTCAAGATGGAGTTCAAGGTCTCCGACGGAAAGGGAGAAGTACACTATCTTCTAGCCCCCAGGATCGAGAGCGAGTAGCTAGGACGGCATATCGAAGTCGGCGGCCTGCATCTGTTTCATCAGTTGTTTCCTCATCTTGCGGTTCCCCGCTAGGCCCTTGATCGCCTTCCGGGACATGGCGTACTGCTTCAGGAGCTCCCGTACGTCCTTGGGGGAGGTCCCGCTGCCCCTTGCGATTCTGGCGATCCTGCTTCCTTTCACGATCTTCGGGGTCGTCATTTCGTCGTCCGTCATCGAGTCCATGATGAACCTGAACTTCCTCAGTCTGGTCTGAGCGGTCTCCAAGTCATCGTCGCTGAGTTTTCCGGGCATTCCGGGCAACAGGCTCATCAGCTTTCTGAGCGGGCCCATTCCGCTGAGCATCTCCATCTGGCTGTACATGTCCTTCAGCGTGAACCTCCCACCCATCATCCTCTTGACGGTCTCCTTGGCCTTGTCCTCGTCCATGGCCTCCTGGGCCCTTTCCAGCAGGAGCTTCAGATCGCCCATTCCTAGAAGACGCGAGATGAATCTCTGAGGATCGAATTTCTCTAGATCGTCGATCTTCTCGCCCGTTCCTATGAAAACGATCGAGGCGCCGGTTTCCGAAATCGCGCTCAGTGCCCCGCCGCCCTTTGCCGATCCGTCGAGCTTCGCCAGTACAACGGAGGTGACACCGACGGCGTCATGGAACGCTTTTGCCTGGGGTCCCGCCTGCTGCCCCATCGTCGCGTCCAGTACGAGGACTGTGTCAGTGGGGTCTGCGACCTTCGACACGCTCTTGATCTCCTTTATCAGGTCCTTCTCGAGGGAATGCCTCCCGCTCGTGTCCACTATCACGACATCGGAGTCCTGGAAGCGCTTCATGCCCTCCTTCACGATCCTCTCAGCCCTCTTCTCGCTGGGGTCCCCGTGGACTGGCACGTTTATGGATTCCGCTATCTGGGAGATCTGCTCGTACGCGGCCGGTCTGTGGACGTCGGCCGCAATGATCCCGACCTTCAGACCTCTTTTCTGGAAGTACCTCGCCATCTTCCCCGCAGTGGTCGTCTTCCCCTGACCATACAGACCGACAAGAAGCAGTCTCTGCTTCTGGAGTTTGAGCTCCTTCCCCTCTCCCAGTATGTTGACGAGCTCTTCGTAGATGATTCTGGCAACGTGTTCTTTGGCGCTCATTCCTGCGGGCGGCTTCTCTTTCAGGGACCTCTCCTCGAGTGTCTTCGAGAGTTCGAGGGTCAGTTGGACGTTGACGTCGGCTCTTAGCAGGGCCCGCTGGATATCCCTGATGACCTCTCTTATGACGTCCTTGTCCAGATGGGAGGCCGAGAGCACCTTCTTCATCGCGTTCCTGAGCGAGGCGCCGAATTTCTCAAAGCTCATCGTCGTCAAATATGGCGTTGCCTATATTAAGATTCCACCGCCCATTCCCTGGATGGCTGGCCACATTCCCGGGAAGCCCGGTTCCCTACTTCGGCTCATTCTCTGAGACAGGATGTACGTGTGTCTCTGTTATGTCCAACGACAGGACCACATGGCACTCTCTGGACGACAAAAAATAGAAAAGGGAGGGCTAGCCTTGTCAGAAGGGATGGGATGCACTCTAACGAACTAGCCCAAAACTCCCCATGCGATATATTCTCTCACCTATATTTAAAGCTTTCTCGAAAAACAAGGACTGAGCTCTAGAGGTAGCCAGACTTCTGCAGCGTCATCAGGTCCTCCGTGCTGAGCTTCTCACCTTTCTTGAATCTGTCATATATATCATCAGCTTCCCTCTTGGCGACCGTCTCGTACTTGTCGACTCTCGCCCTTCTCTGCTTGCGTCGTATCCCGCTGACCATCTTGTCGAAGTCATGCACCTCTCTGATCATGACTATGTGATTCTTGTGCTCCTCGTCGGCCATCATCTTTGTTCTGATGAACTGCTCCTGGGCGTCGTCGGCCTGCTTTCTGACCCCATCGCTCTTCTCGTAGTATGCCATCATCTCGTCATGCTCTTCCTGTGCCGCATCTGCCAGCTTGCCGACGTTCTCGTGGCACTTCTCGGCTTCCGACTTGATGTTCTCGAGCTCCCGTATGGCTTCTTGGATCTCCTCTACCTTCTCCAGCTCCTTCTCCCTCTCGTCGATCTTCTCCTTGACGCTTGAGAGGGCCTCCACGAGCTGCCTTTCCTTGTCGATTTTCATGACCGAGGTCATCTGCCTGAACTCCAGGTCCCTCAGGTCCTTCTTCATTCGGTTCAGGGGCACCTCTCCCCTCGGTGTGTGCCTCCTCTTCAATCTGTTGATTCTATCGATGTTCTCGTTGACGGCGCGGTTGAGCCTGTCTCTCTCCTCCTTTGCCCCCTTGACATCAAGGTTGAGCTTGTCCCTTTTGTCTCTGTGGACCGCAGCCTCGTCGATTAGCTCTCTGACCTTGGCATTTAGCTCGTCTCTTCTGCCGACCCACTGCTTCGTCTTATCGTTGAGTTCATCGCGCCTTCTCTTGTGCTTCTCCGCCTCGATGTTCCTCTCGTTCCTCTTCTCCCGCAGTTCGCTCATCAACTCGGTCATCTGCACACAGCCAACTGGGCTTAAGATGGAACAAACCGCTTATAACCCTTTCTCAGTTTCCCGCCGGGATTCATATGCTGCGTCTGGTTCCACGCTAGAAAACGGACACCTCTCCGTTCACGATAAGGTCGGTGATCTTGGAGATGTTCGCGAGCCACTCATCGACGACAGCTTCAGCTTCCGATTGGACTCCGCTCAGCTGAGCGCCATTGGCCATCACGAGCTGGATGCTCGCCGCCTGGGGATCGTCTATAGGTTTCCCGATCTGGGAAACGATTCTCACATAGGCCTCGAGGATATCGCCTCCTCCAGCCTTGACGATGTCGTTGGCGATCTTCAGGGTCAGGATGTTGTAGAGCTTTCCGACGTGGGTCACGGGGTTCTTGCCCGCCGTCGCCTCCATGCTCATCGGTCTGAAAGGCGTGATTAGCCCGTTCGCCCTGTTCCCTCTGCCGACGGACCCGTCGTCGCCATTCTCGAACGAGAGCCCCGTTACCGTGAGATAGAATATGCCATCGTCGTAGTTGTCGCCGGTGTTGATGTCCACGCTCACATTCCTATTCGTCAGCTTCAGAGCGTTCTCGAGAAGCCTGTCCTTCAGCTCCTCGACGACGCTGATATAATGCGACTGGTCCGGGACGAGACGGTCCACCATCGCTGCCGCCACGGTCACGTTGATGTCGTCGCCGACTCTCGTTGCCATTACTTTGACGTCCTCGCCGGCTTCAGGGATCTCCTTCTTCAGCGGGCCGTTGATAAGCCGTTCCGTCTCGTACGTGATCGTCTCCGTCTCGCTGAAGGGCGCATAGCCCACCCCGAACGACGTATCGTTGGCGAGCAGCCTCTGGGTCTCATAGAGGCCTCTGAGGTCCACGGATCCCTGGCCGATTCTGCAGTCGAGCATGACATCCATATCGACGTCGAGATGCGGGCAGAAGGACTCCAGGTAGTCTCGGGCCGCCCTGATCGCCCTCGACCTGTACGGGAGCCTCTCTCCATCCACTTGCGTCGTTGCCCTTCCCACCAGAAGGATGTACACGGGTTCGAGGACCGTTCCACCGCCGAACTTGGGCGCCGATTGACCGCCCACGATCTGCGTCTCGTCGGTATTGTGATGAAGGATCTTGTTGTACCGTTCCATGTACAGCTTGCACAGCGTCCTGCTCACTGATTCCGCAAGCCCGTCAGCAATGCTGTCTGGGTGCCCGATCCCCTTCCTTTCCACGATCTCGATCTTCGTCTCTTCCATCGGCATCCGACTAGCCTGCTCAACCCAGATGTTGCGATCCATGCGATTCCTCCCCGTGGAGTGAAGTGAAAGTTCAGCCTTCGATTTATCCCTTTCGGTTCTCCAAATGTGATGGACGTGTCAGTCCTTGTACCGCACGAGGTGCTCGTCGAAATCGTTCGGGACATGTGCGTTCTCGAAGACGTCTCTGGCGTCCTTCTCCAATGTGGACACGTCATCGTACCTGGGGCTGATGTGTGTCAGGAACAGCATCCGGGCACCGCAGTCCCTCGCGATCTGAGCTGCCTGGCGGGAGGAAGAGTGTCCGAACTCGTTCGCCTTTTCCTCAAGGCTGGCATCGGTCGTGGCGTCGTGGATGAGAACATCGGAGCCCGTTGCGGCGTCAGCGAAGCTGCTCGAGGGCAGCGTGTCCCCGGAGTATGCGATCTTCCTTCCCGCGCGTCTTTCTCCGAGAACCATTTCCGGTGCGACCGTCATGCCGTCGTGCTCAACGGTCTCTCCTCTCTGAAGTCTGCCGAACAGTGGACCTTCTGGCAGACCAAGCTCGATCGCCCTCTCACGGTTGAACTTGCCAGGCCTGTCCTTCTCCTGCAGCACGAATCCAATTGATGGGACGTTATGCGTCATCTTGACGCTTCTGACCGTGTACTCAGGGAAATCCACCTCGGACCCATCCTCCATCTCCTCCACAAAGACATCGAAGCCAGGACTGAAGTACCCGATTCTCAGGAGCACCTCCATGAGGTCCCTTATCCCCCTAGGCCCCCATATCCGCAGTGGCTCTTTCCTGTCGTTGAGCGTCATGCTCTGTACGAGTCCCGGAAGCCCGAGGAAATGGTCCCCGTGGAAGTGCGTGATGAATATCTTCTGAACCTGCATGAACGAGAGGCTGGACATCATGAACTGCCTCTGTGTCCCCTCACCGCAGTCGAAGAGGATGATCTCCCTTCCTCTCTTGACAGCTATGGCTGCAACGTTCCTCTTTGGCGAGGGCCAACTTCCGCCGGTTCCAAGGAATACGATCTGCACGACTGGAACGAAAGAGGCATGCTCTTCATTAAAGTTTCGAAGGGCGATCGGAGCCGAGATGGAACCCACGGAAACATAAATAGTCGGAAAGGTATCTCAATGCAGGGTGGTTCCTTGATCGCAGCGGATGGAGAGTCCCTCACGATAACGGATGTCGTTCAGGTTTCCAGGAACTACGAGAAGGTCAGTCTGTCTCGTGATGCCGCGAAGGGGATGGAGATGTCCAGGAAGGCGGTGCTCGAGATCCTCGGCTCCGGCGGACTGGCCTACGGGATAAACACGGGCTTCGGCGACCTGGCAAGCGTTGTCATACCGGAGAATGAACTCCTCGATCTCCAGAGGAACCTCGTGAGAAGTCACCGTGCGGGGATCGGAGAAAGCCTCGGCGAGGAGCACGTCAGGGCAAGCATGCTCCTTCGGGCCAACAGTCTGGCAAAAGGGCACTCTGGCGTCCGTGTTCTCGTTGTAGAGACGCTCTTGGAGATGCTAAACAAAGGTGTCCATCCAGTCGTTCCAGAGATCGGGTCCGTCGGTGCCAGCGGCGACTTGGCGCCCTTGGCTCACATAGCGGCCGTCATGATGGGAGAGGGCCGGTGCTCCTTAGATGGGAGGCTGATGGATGGGGGCGCAGGGATGAAGCAAGCTGGGATCGAGCCGCTTCGCCTCGAACCGAAGGAGGGCGTCGCGCTGATCAACGGCACGTCAGTGATGACGGGCATGGCATGTCTAATCGTTCACGATTCTCTGAACCTCGTCAAAGCCGCGCAGATAGCCGCCTCGATGAGCTTCGAGGCCCTCAAGTCCTCCCCTCAGCCTTTCGACGGTAGGCTGGGCAAGGTCCGCCCGCACAAGGGTCAGGTGACCTGTGCGAGAAACATGCTGAGACTCCTCAAGGGGAGCGAGATCATCCCGTCACACGAGGATTGCCCTAAGGTCCAGGACGCCTACACGATTCGTTGCATCCCACAGGTCATTGGGCCGGTCATGGATGCAACCGATTATGCGAGGGGGATCGTCGAGACGGAGACGAACTCCGCTACTGACAACCCATTGGTCTTCCCGGAAACGGGCGAGAGCATCTCCGGTGGCAACTTCCACGGGCAGCCGATCGCCATGGCGATGGACCATCTCTCGCTTGCCATGTGCGTTCTCGGGTCCTTCTCGGAACGAAGGATCGCCAGGCTGGTCGACTCCCATCTGAGCGGTCTCCCGCCTTTCCTCACGGAGAAGAGCGGCACGCACTCGGGCTACATGATGGCACATTGCACCGCGGCCGCTTTGGCGTCGGAGAACAAGACGCTTGCCCACCCTGCGTCGGCGGATTCGATCCCAACATCGGCGGGCCAGGAGGATTTCGTGAGCATGGGAATGTGGGCTGCTCGAAAGGCGGCCTTGGCGGTCGGCAATGCGAGGAACATCGTCGCCATCGAGCTCCTATGCGCTGCTCAGGGCCTCGAGTTCCTCAAGCCCCTCAAACCCGGAAAGGGCGCGCTCGCCGCGTACAACCTAATCAGGCGAGACGTCGACCGGCTGGACGATGATAGGCCGCTGACTGCGGACGTTGAGCGCCTGGCGGCTTTCGTGGAAGAGGGGACAATCAACACGGAAGTCGAAAAACAGGCGGGAAAGCTGGCTAGGTGAAGGACGTCCCGCATTCGGGACATTCCTCGACTCTTCCCGCGCACGTGTCGTGGAATTCGCCCCCGCAAGGACAGACGATCATCGGGAAGCCCTTCTTTATCTTCCCACGGCAGAGATTGCACTTCGTGTCCTTCTCGGCAACCATCTTGATGATATCCTTCTTCTCCTTCCCGGGAGTTCCGGCCACATCGATCTGGGCGATGCTCTCCTCGACGTACTCAGCATCGTCGAAAACCCTGTGAGAGATGACCTTGATCGCCAGAGGCACGGTCCCTGGTGCCGTCATCCTGAGCCTGAACTTGAGACTCTCCGAGCCGCCCGCCCTGATGCTTTCGACGGGCTCAAGCCCCTCAGTCTCAGCGTCTCCGAGCATCTGGACGGAGACATTGCTGGCGAGCGTCTTTCCGCTGTTCTCGAGGGTAAGAGTCGCATCCATCCATTCATCCAGATCTGCCTTCTCGACGTCTATCTCAGCGGTCACCGAAGGGGCGAAACCGTCTATTGCCCCGTTTGCCAGGTCAAGTGCCTGCTGGGCATGCTCTTTCGCATCCTCGATGTTCACATTCTTCGCGTCCAAGGCCTGAAGGAGGAGCTTCTCCGCCTCTTTGATGTCGATCCCGAACCTCTTCGCTGAACCGATGATGCTGTCCGCCTTGTACGTGAGGTCGATGAACTCCCTCTCGAGTTTTCGGCTGGACTCGACCTTCTTGACAGCTTCCTCGGCCATGTCGAGAGCGTCCTGGTATCTCCCCTGCTCGAGGGTCTCCTTCGCGGATGCAATCATCTCCTCGTTCTCGGCAACATCCGCGCCCATCTTCTTGGCGTACCGCACAGCGCTCTCGGAATTCGCAATCACCTGGTTGGCGACCTCGGACAGAATGCCCTCGACCTCCTGTCTGGCGGATTCGATGAGGTTCTTGGCGGTCTCGAAGTCCCTGGTCTTGATCAGGGCCTTGCCTTCTCCCAATTTGTGTCTCGACAGACTGCTCTCCAGGCCAAGCTCTTCGGCAAGGTCGACGTTCTCTGACGTCTGGGTCGCGATCTGGAGCAGATGGGATTCGCCGATGCCCGTTGCCCACTCATGGCACTGACTGGCGGCCTCCTTGGCCGCCTTCATGTTGCCTGAATCGAGCGCGGACTTGGCCTCGGCCAGCATCTTCTCGATTCCGGAGGAGTCCGCCCCTATTGAAACGATGGTGTTGTGCATCTTCTCCGCCAGTCCAAAGGACTTCTTCGCATCCTCATAGGCCTCGACTGCCTCGTGGAAAACGTCCCCACTCTTCAAGCTCAGTTCGAGTGCCTTGGGGTATTCGCCACCGTTGAAGGCTCCTTGGGCTTCCCGCAGGAAATCCTCTGCCTCTTGGATCGTGATTGGGAAACCGTCCATCTTCTTCTTCGCGGTCGCGATAGCCTTTCTGGCCATGTCTTGCTGGAGGCCGATTCTCTCAACCTCGCTCTCACTCTTCATCGCGAGTTCGATGGACTCCTTGTACTTCCCGTCCCTGAAGTGGTTCTTGGCCTTCGCAATCAGCTCCTCTGCGGATTTTGTGTTCACACCTTCCTGCTTGGACTTCTTGATGACCTCGATGAACGAATTTATCATATCAGTGATATACGTGTCCCTCTCGAGCTGCAAGGTTCTGAGGCACTCCTCTGCAGACTCCAGCGCGTCCTCGTATCGCCCCGTCTCAATGCCCCTTTCCGCTCTTTCGAGCAGTCTCATGGATTCCGGGGACTCGACGTTCATGCTCTGAATCACCTGGAGGGCGGTTCTCGCCTCCTTGACCTTCTCGGCGGCCTCATCGAGCTTCCCGCGCATGTCTGACAGGGCATCTCTTGCCTGAGCTGTCAGTTTCGCTGACGCCTCGTAGTCGCCCTCGTCAAGGAGCTTCCTGGCTTCTGTGAGGTCGTCGTCCACCGCCTCCGTAAGAATGCCCATCTCGCGGGACTCCGTTGAGATTGATTGTGATGATGTGATAGTGTCGAGTATGCCATCCCTGAGAAGCTCCTCCACGCCGGACAAGCTCTTCTTCGCCAGTTCAAGGGCCGCTTCGTACCTTTTCTCCTTTATCGCATCCTTTGCCTCTTCTACGACCCCGTTCATCCCGGCGATGTCGATTTCCAACCCCTGAGCGAGCTCGATTCTCTCATTGACGGCAGCGATCTTCTCCGTGGATGAGTACAGGACCATGAGCTTCTCGGCTTCCTTCCTGCTCCTGGTAGCGAGGTCGAGGGCCTTTTCGTAGTCATGACTCTCAAACGCCTTCTTCGACGCGAGAAGGATCCTGAGTGCCTTCGAGACATCCATCCTCTTCTTTCTGGCCTCACCGACGAGTGCGGCTGAGGAGGATATCGCGTTGTACGTCTCCTTGTGGTCCTTGAGAAGCACGTCCACGGTCCGATTGCAGTCCACGAGCAGGCCCAAAGCATCGGAGTAGTCCTCCGTCCCCATAGCGATTTTCGCCTTCTTCAGGAGGCTCCTCATCTCTTCTATGCTGACACCTGCCTTTCTCGCCTCCACGACCTTCTCCTTGACGTATGAAAAGGCGGAGTCCGTCAGCCCCGAAACCTCGGAAGCGACATCCTCCGTCACCTTCACGAGCTCGTTGAACTTGCCTTCCTGGATCGATTGCCTGACGCTCTCAAGTCTCGTCTCGAGCTCGTCAGTGGTCTCACCCATCACCTTTCCGATCTCGATCCCGGCCTCGAGGCTCTGGAGGAGACCAGTCCCCTTCTCCTTGAACTTCTCTTCGAGGAGGTCGCGGGCACCAGTCACGAGCTCGGTGGCCTTCGAGAAGTTCTTTATCGCGAGCGCACTCTCCGCCTTGTCCAGCAGCTTCCTGGCCGAGACCGCCTCCTTGCCGATTGAATCCACGGACGCACTAAGGCTCTCTATGGTATCCACGAGGTGTTCATCGACCTTCCCATCGGTGACTTCCCTGCACTCGGTTGCCAGCCCTATCGCCTTGAGGTAGTCCTTGGACTTCGTCAGGACGACGCACTCTTCGAGGATGATGTCCGCTTTGCTGAGGTCAGCGCCAATCTGCTCTCCGAGAGTGAGTCCAAGCTCGGCGGACTCGATCAGCTCCATGGTCCTCTCGTACTGCGCCTTCTCCAGCTCGTCCTTGCTCTCCTCCATGTGTTTCGCCACGCGCCCGAAGCTCCTCGTCTTGAGCGCCAGGCTCGCCTTGTCGAGGAGAGCCTTCGCCGATGATATGTCCACGCCGAGGCCCTCCGCCTCCGTGAAATCGGCCTGGAGCTGAGATACTTCCTTCTCAACGGATCGGAACTCCTCCACAAGCCTGTCGACTTCTTCGTCGCCCTTCCGAGCGTGTTTCAGGGCGTTCTCGAAATCGCCCTTCTTCAGCGATTCCCTTGAGGCGTTCAGTAGTTCCATCGCCTTGCCAAGGTCGGCGCCGATGTCTCTCGCTGTGACGAACTTGGATCTGGATTTGGAAATGGTCTCGAGGACGGTCTGGAACTGAGCATTCTCGATGCTCTCCAAGGCCTTCTTGATGAGCACCACGGATTCCTTGTAGTTGCCACCCTTTAGCGAGACCCTGGTCTCGGACAGGAGCGTCTTCGTCTTGCTAGTGTCCGCTTTGATGATTTCGGCCTTGGCTATGGCCTTTTCGATAGTGTCCATTCCGTTCTCGACGCTTCTGTGGAGGACCTTCTCCGCCTCCGCTCTCGCCTGCTTGGAGGAGTTCAGGCACCGCTCGAAGTCCTTGTTCTCGAGTTCCGCCCTTGCTCTTTCGACTATGCCATCCACCTTGGATGTGTCTTCCCCGATCTCCTTGGAGACGTCTATCATGGCCCGGGCTTCCTCAAGCATCCCGTTTATGTCCTGGCTGAGTTCCGAGCTGACCGATTCCATACACTCGTTCATGTAGTCCATGGCGGTCTGGTAATCCTGGTCTTCCACAGCGCTCCTTGCACGTGACAGGAGGTCCTCCGCTACAGAGGTGTCCTTCTCCTGCTTCTTGGCGGCAACGATCATCGACTGGGCGGTCGAGAACGAACTTGACAGGTGCTCGTGAAGTATCTTCTCCGATTTCTCCCAGCTCTTTTGGGCGAACTCTATGGACTTCTCGAGGTCATCCTGTGAAAGAGCCTCGCCAGCGCTCTTCGCCAGGCTGTCGGCAGATGATGTATCCGCCCCTATGTCCTTGGCCAGTTTCAGGAGGACGAGGCTCGAATCCACGATTGTCTTGACACGTTCCTGATACGCCTTCAATGCCTTCTGCTTCGATTCGGTGGCCTTCTCCAGGGCAAGCTTGTAGTCCTTGCCCCTTCTAGCATCATCGGCCTCAGAAAAAGTGGCTTCCGATTCGGCGATGTTGGCGTCTATCTTCTTGGCCTCTTCGATTCCCTTCTTGGCTTCCTCAAGCTCCTTCTCTGCGAGCTGTCGGAACTTGGTCGCCTCTTTCGCTCGTTCTTCCAGCTGCTTTGATAGCTGGATATGTTTGAGATAACTCATGCTTAGGCTCCGCAGTCAGTGTGCTATACGCTGTGCTCCATCAAGCTTCCAGTCGTTAGACTTAACTTATGACCCTGCCTCTATTTAAATTCAACGACACTCACCCATCCACATGATTTGACCACTCTATTTGGCTTACTGTATTCCTATCCTCTCTGCCATCACCTTCTTCACGATTTCTCTGTTGCTAGATGGTAATCCGAAGTATTCCGAGAACGCCCCACTGGTTACGAGCTCGTATGTGGGACCCCTCCTTCTTGTGATGATGAGCCCCAGGTCCCTGAGAGCCTTCACATGGTCGTAGACCTTGCCTCCCACGAGGATCTTCAGGTCGCTCTGCATGATCGGTTGATGATATGCTATCAACGAGGCCGTTTTGAGCACGTCGCGGCGCATATGCGATTCGGAGAACTCCAGCACCTCATCCGAGTACTCCTCCTTCACCTTCATGATGTAGCTCTGACCTATCCTGCTTATCTCTATGGCGCTCTCGCCTCTGCTGTATCTCCTTCTCAGGTCATCAAGGGACCTCTTAACCACGTCCTTGGCCAGGCCAGTTCTGTCCGAGATCTCGGCTATCCTGAGCGGGTGGGACGATGAGAAGAGAGCAGCCTCAACGACGCCTTTCGCCTTCAATTCATCACCGCCAGTTTATCCACTTCGAGGGTCTCTGCGATGTCCTCCTGGGTCAACAATTCCTCTCCAGCCAGGGTCTTCACGAATATCTCGCCGTGCGGCATTCTCCGCTGCCAGAGTTTCACTTTGTTCATCATGCAGAGGAAGAGCACCGATACGAACACCGTCACGCGGTCCCAGACGTCGTTGTCCCAGAGATTGTGAAGGGGGATCGCCTCGCCGTTGAACTGTCGGATTCGCGACCATGTCGCTGCCATGTCCTCGCTCAGGTTCTCCTTGTGGACCTTCGAGTGGAACTCCACGTCCCTCTGCTCCGTGCTCGCCACTCTGAGGGACTCGATCTTGGCCCTGCACTCGGATTCCCTTCTCGCCTCATCGAAGGCATCGACGAGCTCGATCAGAGTGACCTTCCTCTCCGGCTGCCTTCTAACCGCCTGCTTGAGCGGGTTCATGCCCGTGTGCATTATCACGTTGGTGTAGTCAAGGTCCTCGGGCGCCTGATAGAACTCTAGCGGGATGTCCCAATCCGAGAAGAAGCACTCTTCAGCGGGAAGTTGCGGCGTAGCGTCCTCCAGGACCTCGTCGCTTTGGAGCTTGAGGATGGACCATGCCATGAGTATCAAGCGGCCCGCCACCACGAAATTCACATCCCCGTCCAGCTTGACCTTCTTCAAGTACATCTTCGTGAACTCCACCAGGTTAATGTCCCACGGATCGAACTTGCTCTCGATGACAAGCTCGAAGGCCGCTGCGAGGCTCTTCTCCATGGGGTCCCTGCACGCGATGTGCATCCCCTTGTTTATCTCTTCGATCATCTGCAAGTACTCGGTTATCCTTTCACCGTTTTCTTGCTCGGAAATCAGCGCCTTATGAAAGAGCAGGTGGTTGAGGACCGCCTCGTAGCTCTCCTTCAAGGCGTCACCTCCACCGTGGGGGGCTCGGGTTCCGGGGTCTCCCTTATGCCGACCTCCATCACCACGTTGGAGACTCCCTCGTCCTGCATCGTGACGCCCACGATGTTGTCCGATTCCTTCAGCGTGACCTTTCTGAGCGATATCTGGATGAACTGGGCGACAGCGGAGTGCTCCTTGATTGCCCGAGCTATCTTCTCCGCGTTGACCGCGTCCAGGTTCTGGTCGACCTCGTCCAAGAAGTAGAACGGGGACGGGTCGTACTGCTGAAGTGCGAAGATGAATGCCATCGAGACCAGGCTCTTCTCGCCGCCCGAGAGCGCTTCCAGCCTGAGGAGCTTCTTGTGCCTCGGTCTCGCCTTGATCAGGAGTCCGCCCTCGAAGGGGTTCTTCTCGTTCTCCAGGACAAGCTCTGCCTCGCCTCCGTCCGAGAGCTCCTTGTGTATCTGCCTGAAGTTCTCGTTGATCGCGGTGAAGACCTTCATGAGCCCGTCCTTCTTCCTGGAGTTCAGGTCGTCGACCAGACCGAGGAGGTTCTTCCTCTGCTTCTCGAGTTGTGAGAACTCGTCCTTCAGCTCCTGGTGTCTGTCCTTCTGCCTGTCGTAGTCCTCGAGGGCCCTCATGTTGACGGGGCCCAGGGTCTCGATCGACTTCTGGCACTCCTCGATGGTCCTCTTGAGATCGTTGGCCGATGGGAGGTCGTCCGTGCTCTCGATCTCATAGCCCTCCAGGGTCTTCTCCGCCTCATCGAGGTTCTGCTTCCCGACATCCAGCTCCCGCTGGAGCCCGAGAAGGAAGTCCTCCTTCGTGTCCATCTTGTGGATGATTTTGTCGATCTCGTTCTCGAACCTCGTCTTCTCCCTGTAGGCCTCGTCCCGGCGGTCCCGGATCTCTTTAAGCTCCTCTCCCATCGACTGCTCGACCTTCTCCAGAGCGAGGAGCTTCTCCTTGGACTCTCTCTTCTTCTTTTCCATCTCCTTTGACTTCTGGGAGTTCTCCTCGATGAACGTCTCCATGAACTCGAGCCTTTCCGTCATCTCTTTCTTTCTGTCGTCGATCACTGCGATCTGCGTCTTGACGGTCTCCCTCTTCGACTCGAGGGCGTTGATCTTCTCTCGAAGGCCGCTCCTCTCCTTCTCGAGGGACCTGAGCTCCTTGGAAAGGGCCTCCGGTGTGGACTTCTCGAGTCTCCTCTTCACGCCTTCTCTCTCGTCCTTCATGGACCTGATGGTCTTTTCCAGATCAGAGATCTCCTTGGCGGCCGTTGCCCTGCTGTTGCTCAGCTCCTCCAAGTCCGAAAGGGCTTCCTCGACCTTCTCTGAAAGGGACCTGGACTTCTTCTTGAAGTCCTTGATCTTGGCCTTCAGCGTGGACAGCTTGAATGTGGACGACTCCGACCCTTCTCTCGCGTCGCTCAGGCCATCCTCGGCGGTCTTGATCTGGTCTCTGATCGTTCCGATCTCCTTCCTTGTCTCGTCCGCCTTCTTCGTGGCCCTTCGGAGCTCCTTGGAGACCTTGTCGATCTCTCCCTTGTCCGGTGACCCGAACTTGATGATGGCCCTCTCGATCTGTCCGCCGATCATGGCCCCGCTTGCTTCGATCAGCTCTCCGTCAAGCGTCGTGATCCTCACGCCGCCCATGAGCTTCCTAGCGGACCCGAGGTCATCCACTATGAGCGTGTCCCCGAACACATACGAAAAGGCGGCCTCGTATTTCTGGTCGAATTCAACGAGGTTGATCGCAAAGCCGAGAGAGTCCTTCGAGGCCAGGAGGGCCTTTCCGCGGGGTCTCCTCGTCACCATCTTGTTCAGGGGCAGGAAGATCGCCCGCCCGATCCGCTTGGATCTCAGGAACTCTATGGCCTTCGCGGCAACGGAGTCATCCTCCACGACGATGGCCTGCATTCTCGCTCCGGCCGCGACGTTCAGCGCGACCTCGTACTTCGGGTCGACCTTCGCGAGATGAGCGATGGTGCCGTGGATTCCCTTGATCTTCCCCTTGTCCCGGGTCTCCAGGACGGCTCTGACCGCCCTTGTGTATCCCTTCTGGACGTCCTCTGCGGCCTGGGCCTCCGCCTTGAGCTGGTTGTAGTCCCTGGTGAGCCTCTTGACAGCGTCCTCCAGCTCCGTTTCCTTCCGGAGGAGTTCCCGCTGATCCTTTCTGAGCCTGTCCAGCTCGCTGTGTAGCTTGTCGAGGTTCTTTGTCTTCGCCCTCTCGCCCTTGTTCGCCTCCTTGAGCTGCCAGGTGGAGTCCTTCAGCTCGAAATCCGCTGTCTTCTTGGACTCCTCCAGCTGGGCGACCTCCTCGTTCTTCCTCTCTGTCATCGCTTCGAGCCTGTCATCCTGGAGCTTGACCTTGTGGAGCTCTTCCTCCGAGTCGTGCACATGCTTGTTCATCGAAATGATGTTCTTCTGCAGCTTCAGCGCGCTCGTATCGGACTTGGTCACTGCCTGCTCGGACTCCTCTATCCGCTCGCTCTTCTTCTTCAGCTCCTTCTCCTTCGAGCGCAGATGCTTCCCGGTCTCCTGGAGCGCCTCCGAGAGCTTCTCCAGCTCTCCCTCGACCTTCTTCATCTCTTCCTTGAGGTTCCGGATCTCATCCGTGGTCTTTGTGATGGCTTCCTCCGCGTTCTCGGCGCCATCCTCCGCTCGGGCTCTTTCTATCCTGAGTTCGTCGATGCTCTGCTTGAGCTTCCTTACTTCGTCCCCGCCCTTCTCGACCATCTTGTTCTCGTGGTCCTCCAGCTCCAGCCTGGACTCCTCCAGCCGCTGGGAGAGTTCCTGCTTCCTTTTCAGCAGGTTCTCCTTCTCGGACTCGAACTTCTCGATCTGCTTCAGCGTGCCGACGACCTGATGCTCGAGCATCTCCTTGTTCTTGAAGACAACCTGCTTGTTGGCGAGGTCCATCGTGTCCTTGATCTCCTTGTACTTGAGGGCGCCTGACCTGTCACTTCCGAGCTGGCGGATCTGTTTCTTGATCTCGCCCAGTATTATCTCGATCCTCGACACGTTCTCCTCCACGTCCGCTCTCTTCTTGTAGGCCTTCTCGATGTCCTCGTCGTACTTCGAGATGCCAGCCATGGAGTCCAGGACCTTCCTTCTGTCCACGTTGCCCATCTGAACGATGTTGGCGATATCCCCCTGCTGGACGATGTTGTAGCCGTCCGCGCTTATCCTGGCATGCGCGAGCAGGGAATCGAACTCGGATAGCTTGGACCGCTTGTCGTTGATGTAGAAATATGAATTATAGCCTCCCTCCACGGAAGGCGAGCGGTTCACGTATCTCGTGAGCTTCACCTCGTCTGCGTTGACGGGGAATACCCTGTCCTTGTTGTCGAATATCAGGGACACCCTCGTGTACTTGGCGGGCCGCTTGGACTTCCCTCCGTTGAAGATGAGGTCTGTCAGCTTTCCCGCTCGGATCACCCTCGAGCTTCTCGGACCGAGCACAAAGAGGATCGCATCCGCGATGTTCGATTTCCCGCTACCGTTGGGACCTGTCACCGTTGAATAGCCCTTCAGAAGTGGAATCCTCATCCGCTTGAAGGACTTGAAGTTCTCCAGTTGTATTTCCTTGAGATACAAGCGTATCACCTGTTGGGGAAAATGATATGGCTCGCTGATTGTTGATGCTGCACCCCATCTTTCCCTTCTATTAGTCCGACAAATTGTCGGACAAGCACTGTATAGGCTATGGATATATAAATATTGTGATAGTCGACATGTCGAACAAACCGCTCGTCTTGCTCGTTCCAGCGAGGCTTTTCGGTGGCGTCGCCGCGAGCATGGATTTATATCGCCGTGACCGATGTTCAGTCGCCCCGTCGCTATGACCGCCTGACGATATGTCGAGGAGCTCTCATGAAAGTCACGATTCTCGGGTACTACGGCGTTCCCAACATCGGCGATGAAGCGATCTTGGCGGGGATGCTCCAGAAGCTCCGCCCAGCCTTTCCCGATGCTTCGATCAAGGTCTCTGCGAGGGACGAGGCCTACGTACGTCGGATGCACGATGTCGAGACGTTCCCGCTCGATCAGATGCGCTCCTTTGTGGCGGTCGCCTCCAAATCCGATATAATACTCGTCGGCGGTGGGGGACTGCTGTTTGACACTCCCTTCCAGGTCCTGCCCTTCTGGCTCGGGCGGATAGTGGCGGGGCGCAGCGTCGGGACTCCGTCAGTTCTCTATTCCGTGGGAGTCGGGCCGATCGAGAAACGCAGGAGCCGCCGGTACCTCAGGCTCGGGCTCAGATATGCGGATGCGATATCCGTTCGAGACGAATACTCAGCGGAACTGTTGAGGAAATGCGGTGTCAAGATGGAAGTGTCTATCCTGCCTGATCCGGCTCTGCTTTTGGAGCCCGCTGCTGAGTCCAGGGCGAAGGAAATCCTGCGTGAGGAAGGTGTTCCCGAAGATGGCGGGCTGAAGATAGGCGTTTCTTTGAGGTACTGGCAGGCCTTTGATGAATCGCAACAGAAGCGCTTTGCATCGAGCATCAGAAATGCCCTGGAGAAGACGGCGGCGAAGTCGGACGTTTCGTTCGTGATGATCCCTTTCCAACTCCCGCCAGCACTCGGCGACGTCGGTCTGATGGAGGAGATTGCGGCGGGGTCCGCATGCGAGGAGGACATTCACATCGTCAGGGGCAGCTACACGCCCGCCGAGGTCAAGGCCCTACTGGGGCAGATGGACCTGATGATCGGGATGAGGTTACACTCGCTGATATTCTCGCTGACGATGGGCGTGCCGAGCATTGCTATGTCCTATGCCAGCAAGGTCGCATCCACGATGGAGTCCTTCGGATTCGGAGACTACTGCCTCCCCTTGAACGCTGTCACCGGGGACAAGATTGTGAGTCTCACCACGAAAGCAATCGAGCGAAAGGATTACTCCGAACGACTCCTCGAAATATGTGGCAGAATCACCAAGGAAGTGGACGGGCTGCACGACAGAATGCTCGCGCGGCTGGGGGATTTGGCTCACTCTCGATAGGTGCTCCGGTCAATCCACCCGCGGGGCGATCAGTCGACCTCTTCGGGAACGTCGCTTTCGGGCTCCTCCTCTTCCTTTTCAGGGCTCTTGTTCTTGGCGAAGATCACCAGCTCGATTACTAGACCCCCTGCGAGAATCGCCAGGTCGATAATCATCCCGAGCCCGAACCAAGGAGGCACCTCCATCGCAGGAACGAACAGCGAGGAGATTCCAGTGAGAATCTCCGCGAGGACGAAGGGAAATGCAACCGCCAAGAACGTAAACGCTCTCTTCTCTTTCCCCTTCTCGGAAATGAAGGGCCTCTTGAGAGCGAGCAGGGCACCGACTATCGCCAGGACAATGGCGAAGACTATCGCGATCAGCGGCTTCAAGTTGTCCTCGAGGGCGGCGGGTTCTATGAGATCAACAGTGATCGACTGAACCTCTTCCGAGTTGTCAAGGTTGTCATGGGCCCGGAATTCTATCGTGTGAATGCCCAATACATGTCCAGTCAGGTTGAAGTTGCCAGTGTATTCGCGCCACGCACCAGAGTCAATCCTGTATTCGATGACCCTCACACCCGAACCGGCGTCGACGGACGATATGGTGAACGGCGTCTCCTGATACACTTCGACGGGCGTGACGTCGTTTCTCGGCTCTCCTATGCTGATGCTCGACGCAGGCGGCGTCCCGTCGACGATGAAAGACATCAGTCTCTCAACCTCGACGTTCCCGAGGTTGTCGACTCCTCTGTACGAGAGGGTGTGAGCTCCCTCGGACTGCATCGTCAAGAATCCAGTGTACGTCTGCCAACCGCCGCCGTCGAGTGAGAACTCGACTTCTGAAAGACCACAACCCTGGTCCTGGGACTGGATCTCTATTGAGGTTGAAGGCGCTATCCACAGACCGCCCCACGTGTAGTTCGGACTTCCTATGATCTCGTTCGAAGAGGGAGGAGTTCCGTCAACGATGAAGTCCAGACTTCCTTCTGTTTCGGTGTTTCCGAGGTTGTCAACGCCTCGGTAGAGCAGTACATGACTGCCCTCTTGCGTTACAGTAACGGGGACCGTGTACGTCTGCCAGATACCACCATCGATCTGATACTCCAGGTATGAGAGGCCGCAGCCGCCATCGATCGACGAAATGGTGAGGGGTGTTGATGGTGACATCCACAGGTCTGCCGCTGTGTAGCTCGGCGATCCGACGGCTAGATCCGAGGAGGGCGGTGTGCCGTCCACTACGAAGACCAGACTCTTCGGGTCCTCAACGTATCCCAGATTGTCGACGCCTCTGTAGACAAGGAAGTGAGTTCCTTCCTGTGACACCGTGATGGGCATGGTGTACGTCTGCCAACCGCCGCCATCGAGCTGGTACTCGATATGCGAAACACCGCTACCGGCATCAGCGGATGCAATCTCGAGAGTCGTCGATGGAGAAATCCACAGGTCCACTCCCGTGTAGCTGGGTGATCCTACGGTCACATCGGAGGACGGGGGAGTGGCATCGACCCAGAATACGAGGCTTCCTGGATCCTCTGTGATCCCAAGGTTGTCGATCCCCCTGTAGAGCAGAAGGTGGCTCCCCTCGTCTGGGACAGTGATCGGGATTGTGTACGTCTGCCAACCGCCGCCGTCCAGCTGATACTCGACAAGGGATAGTCCGCAGCCAACATCGCTGGACGTGATAGTGAGAGTAGTCGACGGAGAAACCCATAGGTCCACTCCTGTGTAGTTGGGCGTTCCGACCATGACTGCCGAGGAAGGAGGGGACCCGTCGACTATGAACGTCAGACTCGAAGGGCTCTCAATGTATCCCAGATTGTCGATTCCTCGATAGAGCAGAACATGGTTCCCTTCAGCGGGCACCGTGATCGGAGCGATGTAGGCCTGCCATCCGCCTCCGTCCAGCTCATACTCTATCAGCGCAATGCCTGAGCCGTCGTCATTGGATGTGATGGTCAACTGCGTGGATGGAGCTATCCATAGGTCTATTCCCGTGTAGTTGGGTGTGCCTACAAGGATGTCCGAGTACGGCGGAGTGGCATCGACCCAGAAGTTGATGCTCTGCTGGTTCTCGACGAATCCGAGATTGTCAACTCCTCGGTACAGTAGAACATGACTCCCTTCGTCCGGCACCGTGATAGGCATCGCGTAATTCTGCCAGCCGCCACCGTCGAGCTCGTACTCAATGTACGAGAGACCGCTGCCGCT
>JAJISE010000003.1 GCA_022848865.1 Candidatus Thermoplasmatota archaeon
TCACAGACCTTCCCGGCCCAGTTTCTACTTATGCCCTTCTTCAAGTCTTTCTCAATCCTCGCCGGGTAGGACAACCGATTCTGATTTCGCAAGAAGTATTCCAGCACTGTCTTCTCCTTGGCAGTGGGTTCGAGTTCGGAGAGCGTGTGTTGCATGATACAACCTCAGAAGGATAATCCATTTCGCGCTTAAGTGTTTCCTTGACTTCATCGGTGAATAACTGTTAACAGGATTTCGATTTGCTTCACTAGTGCAGTCGTTTGTCACATCGTTTGCACTTTCAGACTCTAAATGTCGATGAAGAGATATAATGCATAGCGTGAAGAACAACGCATCAACGGATTATCGTGAAGCCTCCTCAAACGTAGCGAGGACCGTAAAGGAAGAAGAGAAAGCACCAAGGCTCCCTCGGCTTGGTTCGAGCCTTGGCTGGCTCCAAGGGCTTTTTCACCGAGGCTTGGGGCTTGGTGTCCTCGTGAAACTGCCTTTGCTTATCCTAGGAATCCTCCAAGACGGAAGGGGTCGCTACTCGAGTGGGAAGAGAGGCTCCGAGCGGCCCAAGCTCTCGAACTTGGAGAACCAGAAGTGGCTCATCAGGCAGAGAGATGTTTCGGGCAGATTGAAGTTCATTGAGACCTTGGATCATCCCCCGACCCGTCGGGAGTTGGCCAGGCATGGTCACGGGTCATTCTCCATTTTGACGACGAAACCTGCGTTGAAGCACTGGGAGACTGTCGTCATTCCTGAGAAGGAAGACGAGACTCCGCAGTCCCGCACTCCATCTGCGTTCTCATCGAAGGCCTTGATTACGCCTCGTCGTGGACTCCGAGATGGAACGAAGAAAAAGGAAGTGCATAGACAAGAGGCTCCAAAGGTACATGCAAAGAGACCTGCTGAGGAGGACAAGACAGGCCACGTTGGAGAGACGAGCTCTCTCAAAGCCCACTCCTCCCTCAGGAGCAAGAGCATCAGGTTTCACGATGAAGAAACGTCCCCGCAAGAAGCTGGGGTTCGAAGCACAGTTCAAGACGAGTCAGAATCGGGACGCCTCTGTGAGCGATGCAGAGAGCCATCGAAATCTCTGGCGAGGTGTGATTTTTGTGGAAAGACTCTTTGCGACGACTACGGAAGGAGCTGCTATCGGGATCATATTTGCCCAGAATCCAAGGTCTGCTGCAACTGTGACCGAAGGGTCGAGAACAGCTTGGTTGAGCTAGGTAGCTATTGTAACAAAACCTTCTGCAGTCCGAGATGTAGAGACGTTTGCAGGAGAGAGAACAAGAGAACAGACGAGTGTAGGACCTGCGTGACCAATGCTTTGATTGAGAATGCAGAGAGGTCAACGAGTCGAGAAGCTGAAAGGACTGCAGAAGAAGAGGATGAAAGAAGCTATGAGGACGATGGCACTGACGAACAACCAGAAGAAGAGTCAACGGTCGACGTGGAATATGTAGAAGAAGAGATTGATGGAGAAGAGGATCTGGATGATGAGAATGAAGACTCGGAAGAGGAGGATGAGGCAACCGAAGTCGAGGAAACGTGTGAGGGTGTCTCAAAGAAGATAGCGTGCAAGAAATGCTTCAAGAGTCACTGTGTCTCGAGATATTGTGATGGCATCTGCAAAGGATGTCGGTTTTTCCTCTGCGATGAGAGGTGCCGGAGATTTGGACGCTGCAAGACCTGCCCATACTTCGATGACTGCGAAATCCGATGCCGCCTGACCTTGGAACGTTGCGATACGAGATACTGCAGAGGATTCAGTTGCGAAGACCGTTGTGTGTCCGGTGTAGATTGTGATCGTGACTGCGAAAGATGCGATGAACCCGGGTGTTACTTCTACGATGAGTCTGAGGATGAGGATCATGATGATGAGGAGTAGCCTATGAGTTCGCTAGAGATAGTTGAGTTCCTCCAGGGCACTGAGGGAGAAGGGGAGAGAAGTGAAGGAGCGCAAGGAACGACGAGGTTGGATATGAAATGAGCCTTGAACGTAGCCAATGGCAAGGTGCCTGAGAATGAACGAATCGAATGATGCCCGTAAGAGGAGGTCTCGAACGGGAGATGAGACGACTATTGTCAGGAAGGCGCGAGTACGCAAAGGAGATTCGGGACGCACTAACACTATGGACCCGGGGGTAGCTTCCAACTCGGCCCCTAAGCCCCTGGAATCGCGTTCCAGAAGGGCTTCACAGGCACAGATGACCTCTCATACCATTCAAATAAGAAGAGCTAGAAAGGCACGCAAACGCGTGCCAATAAGACGTGCATTCATTGAGACGAGCGAGATCGAGGATCAATCGAGAGTCCGAGAAGAGACTCCAAAGAGGGAAGTCATTGTGTCAAAGGCTGAAACCGAAGTCACCTACAATGAGAATGAGGGTAGCCAACCCTCACCCGAGAATAGAATCATCAAGACCTCGAGCCTGCGTCGCTTTGCTTCAGAAAAACTTCCTTCATCATCCGTTCTTCGAGAGGTTCTCATGGCGGAGAATGAGAAGCTTACAGCTGAGGAATTTCTGGCAAAGCTAGATATCTGGCTTCACCTTTTCAAGAGGGATATCGGAGGATGACTTTGTTGTTAGGGAGAGCCGTCACGAATTCCCATCCTTCAGTGACATATCTTTCGATTTGATCCATCCCTACGACCTTCTGATGATTGTTGTTTGGATTGGCCCCGACCAGACGGTTCCTGATGATGTCTCTCAGTTCCTCATCTGAGATGTTGCAGAGCGAGTCCTTCTCTATCTCCTCCTCAGTGAACCCAGACATGCGCAACAGCTCTGTGCGGAATATTCGTTTCAGCTCTTCCTCTTTGGGAAGTTCGGGGACCTTTGTCTGCAGGAATTCCTGGCTCCTACTGTAGGCTTCCCTCATATCCTCAACGACCTGAACAGGCAGTTTGGCCTTGTTAGTGGTGTACCTATGCTCAATGTCTCCCACATGCCCCATCCAAAAAGTTCGGTAATCACGGAGGACACACCCCTTCGATTCTGCAAGCATGAGCTGTGTGTCGAAATAGGATCGGAGAACGTAGGGCCGCCATTGAAAGCCAGATTTCCTTATGGCTCCCCTAATCGCGTGTGAGACTTTGGTCGTTGATATGAAAGGCTTCTTGGCAGTTTTGGGCGTGAGAATGGGAGAATCCATCTTCATCTTCTCTCCATTGCGGAGTCTCTCCTCAAGGTAATCCTTCAGATATTCGCAACCCTCTTCGGACAGGAATGAGAAGTACCTCTGTCCAGCCTTGCTCAGTTCATGCCTGACCACGACTATGGTCGGTGTCTTTTCGAAAGCAATCGAATCGCCCTTTACCTTCATCTCAGGAAGATCACCAACGACAAGTCCATCGTCTCCTGTGTAGCTGCCCAGTGTCTGTATCCTCAATCCTGAATGTGCCACCAGAGCACACATGACCCTGGTCTTCTTGTCTCCAGAAAGAAAGATCCCTTTGAGTTCCTGAGGAGTTGGCACTCTCTCGTCCTTCAATGTAGGATGAATCCCAGAGTCTCTGACCTTGATCTTCTTCTGTATGACCTTGTCGTTGTGGCCAAGCCAGGATCTGAGTGCCTTCAGTATCGACGTTATGTATGAACCTGTCAGTTCCTTGTCCTCCAACTCGGTCACGTAGTCCAAAAGAACCTTGTAGAGTTCCTTCTCCGATTCTGCAGCGAACTTTCTTGGCGTAAGCTTGTGACCTCTGCAGAAGTTGCCCAATCGACGCAAATAGACATCAGCAGTCACGATGGAACCTCTTGCCACGTTGTCATACCAGCGCTTGACCTCTTTGTCTTCGAGTAGCGGCTTATAGGCAGTTCCTCTTCCCTTCCGCTTCGTCATGATGAGACTATCAGTTAACCCCAATATAATGGTTTCGTACCGCAATTAGTACGGGCCTGAAGGGATTCGAACCCTTGACCTATCGGTTAAGAGCCGATCGCTCAACCTAGCTAAGCTACAGGCCCATCTGGTGACTGAGAGCGCACTCACTATATTATCCTTATTCGATGAAGATTGCGGGGCGCCAGGGCCTTGCCCCCGCGGCCCTTGACCCGGGATCGTGTCGTTCCGGGTCATCCGCGGTGAATATCGAGACCTCGCACTTGAACTCCCTTTCCAGGAAGTCCTTCGACTCCTCCAAGTAGTTCTTCTCATCGATGCATTGAGAGAACATCTCGATGTCGGATGGCTTCATCTTGGTGACCTGGTCCACAAGCTTGGGCGCCCACTTGGAGGCCTGCTTCGAACTTGCCCTCACGAGGTCATCCTTCATGGCCTCTTTCATCAGGACTCCGACTTCGAGCCTGCCTTCCTTCCTCAGCCCGACCGCCGTCTCAAACATGTTTGCCATCCATTCCGGATGAGTGTAGAACACAAGCCGCGCGGGGGTCATGCCGGTCGCCCTGGAGATCTGCCTCACATCATCCAGCGTGTTCCGGAAGAACTTCTCGGACGCCTCCAGTTCCACCTTGATGCTGTCTTCATCAGTCTCAGGGAGTCTGGCGAGCGATACGAAACCCTCCTTTCCGAGCCCTTCCCATATCTCTTCGCACACGTGTGGAACGAAGGGGGCAAGAAGCATTGTCTGCAGCTCAACGAAGTCCGCCAGAAGCTCCGAGTTGGGGATGTCGTTGCACCTCCTGAGATACCAGTTCCAGTCACCCTGAAGATCGAAATACGCGTGTTTCAACGCAGTCCTCAGGTTGAGGAGTTTCATGGCCTCGTTGTATCTCCCCATAGCCCTGTTCATTAGCGATCTGAACCATCTGTCAATCGGTTGCACGTCACCGCGAGTCTCATGGTCACTGAGCGCGAACCTCATCCACTGCCGGAGCTTCCTTCCGATGGAATCGGCGAAATCCACATCGAAGGAGGGGTCATCAAGACCTTCGCCTCCCTGCGCGAGCGTGATTCGTGTCACATCGGCGCCCCAGGCCTTTATCGCGTGCCTTATGTATGTCACTCTCCCGTGGGACTTCGACATCTTCTGTCCTTCCAGCTTCACGAACCCGTTCACTCCGAAGGCTCTTGGCCAGCTCTCCTGCGGGAAGATCGCGACATGGTTGAATATACAGAACACGAGGTGGTTCTGAACCAGGTCCTTGCCCGAGTTCCTGAGATCGAAGGGATACCAGTAGAGGAACTCATTCCTCATGGCATCCAGCGTTTCCACATCGATCCCCGTCTTCTCCGCAACCGACTTTGCGTCCCCGCTTTCGAACAGGACGTAGTCAAAGAAGTCGTCATCGACCTTGTCAGCGCTCCCCTCAGGGAGCAGGTGGCAGAACGTGTAGTATGACATGTAGATCGTGGAGTCGGAAAGCGACTCGATCACCCAGCTCTCGTCCCATGGAAGGGACGTGCCAAGTCCGTGATGGTGTGCGCACGCCCACTCTCGCAACCAGTCCACGACGTACTCGAATTGCCTTCTCGAGATTTCCGGGAGCAGCTTCATCTTCTCCAGGGCTTCGTAGGTGAGCTTCTTCCACTCTGGATCCCCGTAGTCCAGAAACCACTGATCGCGAACGAGCTTGACGACGGCTGGCGTCAGGCAGCGGCAAATGACCTCCCCGCTGGGCTCGTACAGGATGTCGGCCTCACCCGCCTCGATCATCTTCCGCTTGATTGCGTCTTTTGCCTCCTCGACTTTCATTCCAGAGATGTCCCCGCAATCCTCGTTCATGACCCCTGTGTAGTAGCCCGTCCTGTAGATCTCGTCCTTCGCCTTCTCGAGCTTATCCCTCTCCATCTGGTTCTCTATCCCCATGCGGTCCACGATCTCCACCGCTGGAAGTGGCCCCCATCCTTCGGACGTGATGATCGCGATCGGCGCTATGTTCTTGATCTCATCGGGATCCAAATCGAACTCGGCCAGGGTCTCCTCATCCTCCTGCAGGTCCTTGAGCGCTATCCAGTCGTCGGGGGCGTCCGAGGGCACGCTCGTCACTATCCCCGTGCCCTTCGCCTGGTCTATGAACTTCGATGGAAGGACCGGTATCTCCGATCCGATCACAGGTGCTCTGACAGTCTTCCCCACGAAGTCCCTGCCGCTCACAGAACCCACGACCTCGACGTCCTTCTTCTGCTCCGCAAGCTTTCCCGCGGCTTCCTCGCTGACCACCCATATCTCGGACCCGACCCGCACCTCCTTGTACTCGATGTCAGGATCCACCCAGAGGTTCGTCTGTCCGTAGACCGTCTCGGGCCTCAGCGTCGCGGCCAAGAGGAACTTCCCATCGGTCGGGAACTTCAGAAGAACGAACTCAGCGGGGGTTTCGCCCTCTCCCTCGAGTCTGTCATGGTCGCCCACTGGGGCCTCGTCCTTTGGACACCAGATGACCGGATGTTCTCCGAGGCGCAGGAAACCATTGTCCTTCAGCCTTCTGAACTGCCATTTGACGAAACTGTCGTAGAAGGGATTCAGGCGAGTGGTGATGAACGACCTTCTCCAGTCAACGGACGCCCCAAGGCTCTTCAGGTCGATCATTGCCTGCGGCGGGAAGTACTGCGTCCAGTGGACGGGGTCATTGAACCTTATGATCTCGTCCTGCGGGATGCCCATGTCTCTCATGATCCCGAACTGCATCTCCTCTCCTTCGGAGATCCTGTTGGCCGCCGCGACAATCGGCAGACCCGTGCAGTGGAATGCTTGCGGCATGAGCACGTTGTACCCTCTCATCCGCAAGTGCCTAGCCAGGATCTCCGCGTGCAGAAAAGTGACTCCGAATCCCAGATGGAGGTATCCGTTCATGTAGGGGTATGGAACGTTCAGGAAGAACTTCGGCTGCCCTTCGCGGGCATCGGCCTCAAAAGCTCCGGACTCCTCCCACTTCTTCTGCCACTTCGACTCCATGGCTAGCTGTTCGTCGGTTTTCATGTCGGTTCTCACCCACTAATCCTAGGGCGGAAAAAAGGCTTTCGCCTTGTCCTACGGGATAAGACATCTCACGATATTATTAAATACCGTTCTGCAGATACGGTCTCTAACACGTCCTTATGTTCTCGAACTGTATGACCCAAGTCATACATCCTCGAGAGCAGGCGGTGGCTCAATGAAGGAAATCAACGAGCGCGTGACTCTCAGACTGGAGAAAGACAACCTGGATAGGATGGATTCTTTTCTGCAGAAGAGCAAGGAATTCTCGAACCGATCCCAGTTCCTGAGGGTTGCTGTAGAGGCCTTCATTGACCACACAGAGAAGACCCAGGAAGAGATATCGGTGAAGATACCAGCGAAGTACCTAGGATACATCGATGCAATGATCAGGGACGGCTATTTCCTTTCTCGGGAATATGCGGTTCTCAGATGCATCGAGGAATTCCTCTCCCCAGAGAACGTGATGAGGCTCGGCAAACACAATGAGACGATGGGAGTGGCCTCTGGGAAGGAGGTCTCTGTTGACTTCGGCGAAAAAAGAGAACTTCTCGAACGATAGACAAAGGACGTGCAAAGCGCGGAAGTCTGTGCGACTCTAACGCTAGCCAAAAGATGGGAACGGCGAGGGCCGTAAAGCACTGCTCACTGAAGGGATGGGATGCAAACCTTCGGGACACAGATTTCCGTGCGAACACCTTTGGAGGCAACCAATGAGCGCAGAAGCGGAACAGGAAATCGTGGACCACGTCATGGGAATACTCTCAACAGACCTACCAGAGCCCCGAATCGTCATCGTGGGGTGCGGCGGTGCGGGATGCAACATCGCCGGCCAGGTTCGGGAACGGTCCGGGCAAGGATTGGAGACAGTCGCCATAAACTCCGATGAGGAGAGTCTCGGCAGCGTCGTATCCGACGTCAAGATCCGCTTAGGGAAGGGTCCGGAGCATTCCAGAGGCGCGAAGGGCGTTCCCGAAGTGGGAAAGGGCCTCGCTCGTGCCGCCAAGGATAGCATCTCTTCTGCGATCAGAGCGGACATTGCATTCGTCATTGTCGGGTTGGGCGGAGGCATAGGAACCGGCTGCGCTCCCGAAGTCTCCGGAATCATTCGCGAGTCCGGCGCGGTGGTCATCTCGATCCCTGTGATGCCTTTCTCCGTGGAGGGCCGAAACTCCGCCGCCGAGAAGGGTTTGCGGGAGCTGCGGGCTGCCTCGGACTCCACGATTGTGCTGGAGAATGACTCGCTTCTCAAGTTCGGAGCTGACGTACCGCTAACCGGGGCGTTCTCCGTTCTGAACGGTGTGATTGCCGGCTTGATAGATTGCGTTGTAGAGAGGATATCGAGGACCTTCCTGACAGTGCTCGAAGACGAGGTCGTGGCGATGGCAAGGAACATTCAGGTGGCCGTTGACGTTCAGGAATCGGGAGAGGGAAGATTATCCCCTCTCCCTCCGCTCGAGGCCCAGGGGGAAATCCAGTCATATCCGGAAGAGTTCAACACCTTCGACACCGACTAGCGAGCGACACAGTTTTATCTCTCCAGCCCATGCCAGCTTGGTGATGATCTGACAGTAGTTACAGGGTCAGTTGAGCTCAGTACGCAGGGCGAGGTAGACATTATTGATGTGACGGACGACGTCAGGCGAGTCGTTTCCGATTGCGGGATGAACAGCGGGATAGCCTGCGTCTTCACGAGGAGTTCCACGAGCACCGTCACAACGATCGAGTATGAGCCCGGCCTTCTGAGAGATATACCCGATGCCCTGGAGAGGCTCTTCCCGAAGAACATGGAATACGGACACGAGCAGATGTGGCATGATGGCAACGGGCACAGCCACGTTCGGGCTGCGTTCTTGAAACCCAGCCTGACAGTGCCCTTCGTGGATGGGGACTTGCTCCTGGGGACCTGGCAGCAGATAGTGTTCGTGGAGCTCGACAACAAGCGGAGGAACCGGAAGCTCATCATACAGATGGTCGGGGAGTAGCCTGAGAAGCGCCCACCAAATCGGGCTTTTATACACGATTGGACATGCTCCTCGCAGTGCCCACATCTACTTCTGTTGGGAGAAGGCAGAGGAAAGTCAACCTCTATGTTCTGTCAACGCTCGCCTTCCTCATCAGCCTCGGGTTCGGGCTGATCGCACCGTTTCTGCCCTTCTATGCCGAGTTCCTCGGCGCCGATGCCATCGCCATCGGAATCCTCCTGTCCTCTTTCATGGTAACTCGCGCTCTCCTGGCCACTCCGTTCGGCAATCTCTCGGACAGGATTGGCAGGAAGCGGATAATCGGCGTGGGGGCCGTGATGTATGCCTTTCTCGCCTTCTTCTTCACTCTTCCAGGGGACTGGGTCGGTCTGATTTTCGTCCGTGCCTTTCAGGGTGTTGCGTCCGCAATGGTCTGGCCGGTAGGCGAAGCTCTGCTAGTGGACTCCGTGCCGGGGAGGCAACGGGGACGGGCGATGGGTGTGTACATATTCGCGTCCAATGCGGGCTGGGTTCTTGGCCCCCTCATCGGCGGACTGCTCCTTTTCATGGGGCAGAATGTCCTCGGCCTGGATACGCTCTCCAGCTATCGGTTTCCCTTCTACGTCCTCGCGATTCTGTCTCTCATCGCGGCGGGCCTCTTCTTCGCCACAGTTGAGGATGTAATCAAGCCAGAGAAGCGCAAGAAGGAGGACAGGAGTTCAAGGAAAAAGCGTAGGGCCGTCCTGGACTCGAGGACATCTTCCGAGCTCAGGATTCTCTACCTCAATGCGCTGGTCAATGGTTTCAGCATGGGCATACTGAGTTTCATCACGATTCTCTTCATGAAGGACGTCATCAATATCGAAGAGTATCTGATTGGCATAATAATCGGGCTCACTGGTGCGATTGGGATGATTGCGAACATCCCTGCCGGAAGGCAGGCGGACAGGGTTGGACGAAAACCCGTTCTTCTTCTGGGCGGATATCTGGCCAGACTCTCAATGTTGATGCTTCCATTCGTGGGGCTTCTGCCATTGCGGGCGTTAGGAAGGGCAAGCTCACTCGCGGATCCCTATCTCTACGGCCTTGTGGCCATCAGTGGAGTGCTGGCGTTCCGTTTCTTCGCATTCCAGATCAGCCAGCCTGCACTGAGAGCCTTGCAGGCGGACATAATCCCTGCCGCCGTCCGAGGGAGATTGATAGGTATGATGCAGACGATGTTCAACGTGGGGGCGATAATCGGCGCCCCGATAGGCGGGGCCGTCTATATGGCCTTTGAAGGACGTTTCTTCGGAATCCCTCCTTTCGTCCTGCCAGGGGAGGGAGTCCCATTCATCATCCCAGCAATCCTCGGGTTCATCACTCTGACGTTGATCCTGCTCTACGTCAGGGAACCAATAAAGGCCAGAAAGGAGAGAATCAGTGAGAAATAATTTAAGGGAGGCAGTCATAGTTGCGGGGGAGACAATGGCCTCCAGAGATATTCAGAGCGAACGGTCCGATAATAAGTTCATCCTCACTCGTGTCGGCGTTACGGACGTCAAGAAGCCCGTGAGAGTGAGGAGACCAGATAGAGCGACAACACTCACCGTCGACCTTGATGTTTTTGTTGACCTGCCCTCCTCAATGAAGGGCAGCCATATGTCCAGGAACCTGGAGGCGATCGGCGAGATCGTTGACAGCTCCGTCAGGCAGCCGGTCGCCGGCCTGGAGGACCTCTCACTGATGATATGCAGGAAACTCCTTGAGCGGCATGAGTACGCTTCCTACTCTGAGGCACGGGCCAGCGCGTACTACTTCTTGGAGAAGGAGACCCCGCTGGGGACGAAGAGCCTCGAGAGGTACAAGCTCGTTGCCAGGGCCGAGGCCCGCAGCGGTGAGGAGCCAGGAACCAATAAATCAATCGGAGTCGAGGTCGTTGGCATGACCACGTGCCCCTGTGCCATGGAGACCATCAGCGGCAGCACCAGCGGGTTAAGGGTGGAGCAAGCCATCACTCACAATCAGAGAAACAAGACATTCGTGATGATGGACGTTCCAGAGGGTATGACCGTTGAGGCAGATGATCTCGTGCAGATAGTGGAGAGATCGATGAGCAGCCCGACGTATGAGATACTGAAAAGAGAGGACGAGGCGGAGCTCGTCAGGCGGGCGCACTCGAACCCGAGATTCGTCGAGGACGTCGTGAGGGGGGTCCTGGCGCACATTCTGGAGGCGTTCAAGGACTTGCCCGACTGGGTTCAGGTTCAGGTCAAAAGCGAGAGCGAGGAATCGATCCATAAGCACAACGCATTCGCCGAGAGAGTGACAACTCTCGGAGAACTTCGGGGATAGCTCCCCGCAAAGCTTTATTTCGTCAATCCCATTCACCCACGTTGAGTCTGATATCCATATGTCATATCTGCGGTGCTCCCGCGACACAAACGTGCTCACACTGCGGAAAGCCCGTGTGCAGAGATGACTTCGATTTCCGCATGACCGTGTGCAAGGCATGCGTCTCCAAGAGGCAGAAGCCCGAAGAACAGGAGAGAACGAGGACACGTCTATTTCAGTAGTCGGAGCGCATCGTCACGCTCTATGCCCAATGCCCTTAACAGATACTCCAGCGACTTCGAGGCTATCATGTCCTTCGTCTGCTCATCGAGAAACCTCTCCATTATTATGGGTGCCTTTGAATAGTATTGAATGGCGAATTCAGAAAGGTAATATGGAGCGCTGTCAGGGTCGAGTTCGCTGGCCTTGACGTAGAACTGCTCTGCCTCGTTGAATCTCCCGGCGTCCATGCAGTAAGAAGCGTAGGCCTCGATGTACTGAGGGTTCTCAGGTTCCAGATCTATCGCCTTCTTGTAGAGATCGGCAATCTTCTCGGGTTTGACCTTCGGATTCCCGATGCTCGCCTCCGCCTTGCCGAAGAATGCCCTCGCGTTCTCTGGACTCATCTTCGTTGCCTTGTTGAAATGCTTGAGCGCCTTGTCGTATTCGCACATCCCCAACAGCCTCTCGCCGTCAGCGATTTCTTCCTCAACTTCCTTCATGAACAGTCCTCTCAAGTGTCGTATTGACAACACCGAGATAAAAGTTTGGTCAGGAGTCGTATACCAGATTATCATGGATGATAATTTCGACGAAAGTAGCTTAACAACTCAGAATGCTCTTCATAATGACTGCGATCATGATGTCTGGCGCCTATCTTGAGTTGAGGGTTGAGGGAGCGAAACCGCCTCGGTCAGTCGTTTCCGCAACACGTCCCTACGGCTGGAGAGTTCGAGGAGACAAGCTCGTCTATCCACTATCTGAAGAGGAATTCAACGTCGATGACTCAGGCCGCGTCATGAAAACGCTCGAAGCCTTGAATCGAGCTAGCTATGTCTTGAAGATCCTGAGGATGCCCTACAAGATCAGTTTTCAAGCGAGATCCAAGACGTCCCAAGTGTAGTCAGAATATGGGTTTTGCTTTCTTTAGCCACTCGATGTCGCTCACGTAGATCGTGCGCATGTCGGTTGTGTCTGTCAGGGCCATGACAAGCCTTTCGAGTCCGAGTCCCCATGCGAGGACGGGATGCTTCACACCGAACGGATGGGTGACTTCTGGCCTGAATATCCCGGCACCGCCGAGCTCGACCCACTCCCCGTCCAAGTACATCTCCACTTCCAGGCTAGGCTCCGTGTATGGGAAGTAGCCCGGTCTGATGTTGATCTTGTCGTATCCCATCTTCCTGTAGAACTCCTTCAGCACGCCGATGAGCATCGCGAGATTGGCCCCCTCCTCCATGACGATCCCCTCGACCTGGATGAACTCGGGAAGGTGCTTCGAGTCCATCGCCTCTCGCCTGAAGACCCTGCCCACAGAGAAGACCTTGATCGGCGGGTCCGGGTGCTCTGAGAGGTATCTGAGCGTGTTCACTGTTGTATGCGTCCTCAATATCGCCTTCCTGGCCTCGTCGACATCCCATTCGTACTTCCAGCCTTCCGAGGCAGTGTCCCCGCCCGATTCATGCATATCCTTGATCCTCTGGACCAGCTCCTCAGGTGGAAGGGGCAGCGTCCTCGGCTCCGATAGGTAGAACGTGTCTTGCATGTCCCGGGCCGGGTGGTCCTGGGGCTGGAAGAGCGCATCGAAGGTCCAGAAGGAGAGATCAACGAAATCGCCCTCGATCTCCTCGAAACCCATCTCCGCGAAGATTCGCTTGACCTTTCTGATATGCTCCACAAGGGGATGACTCCTCCCGCCAGAGACCTGCGGAGCAAAGGCGTCTATGTCGTACTTCCTGAAGCTGACCTCCCTCCACTTCCCCGTCTGCAACAGTTCAGGCGTCAGCTGCGCGACCTCCTCTCCTATCTTGATGCCCTTCTGTATGCACTTCTTTCCCAGGTCAGTGAGCGTAATCTCGCGGAGGACCCTCTCCCTCTCCTTGATCACATCCTGCCTTCTCAGCAGCATTCCAATCGTTGCGGCGTCCACATCGCTCTCAGGCAGCTCTCCCTCTGAGAGGCGCTGAACGAGCTCCTCGTCCTTGCCCTTCTCGGTGACGGCCTTCTTTCCATGCTCGGTGATGATCAGAACGGTTCTACCGTCTTCCTTCTCTATCGTGGCCCACGCCTTTCTCTTCATCCATCCGATGGCGATCTGAACCTCCTTCGGTGAGAGACGCGCCCTCTTCTGGAGCGTTCCGAGGTCGGTCCTTCCCCTGGCTTTCCTCAGCGCCTTCAGCGCTCTCCTCTCGGGAAGGCTCTTCGTCGCCCACTGCTTCTTGGCCAGAGAGTAGTAGCTGATGACCTTCTCCTTTATCGTGACGAGCCCCTTGGACTGGAGCCAGGAGGAGGCGTTCATGACCTCGACGAGCTCCGCGAAACCTCCGCGCTTCAGAAGCTCATCCGGAGCGGCCGAGCTGGCATCTCCGAACGCGAGAAGGACCCTCTTCTCGAGGAGGCTCAGTTCGTCCATCAGGTCATCGACATCCATCACAATCACGAATGGTCACGTGCGATTTATTCTTTTCAGTCCCGCAGTATGAAGTCCTCGATTCTGTCCTTGGCTTCTTCACGCTTCTGCTGGTGCTCCTTCAGGAACCCGTTGATCTTCTCGACGAGGATTTGCTTGCATTCCCCGCAGAGGATCTCGCCGCCCTTGCACTTGAGATAGATGTCTCGCAGCTCATCGTCCTCGGGCATGAAGAAATACATGTAATAGTGATAGACCGTGCAGATTTCTGGATTGGCTCCAAGTTTCTTCTGCTCCTCCACGGAGACCCGCCCGCCCGTGAAGGCGTTGACTATCTTCTTCCTCACGTCATCGGGTTGGTCCGTCGTGAACACGCTCGTGTGGGGGAGCGAGGCGGACATCTTGTCTCCTCCCGCCAGGCTCGGGAGCAGCTTGTTGTGCAGGAGTGCTGGCTTGTAGTACCCGAGCAAGGGAGCGACGTCTCTGGCGATTCTGAAATGAGGGTCCTGGTCGATCCCGCAGGGAATCAGACAAGCGATGTTCCTGCCCTCGAGCACCGACTCGAGAAAACAGGGAACCGCCTGCATGCTCGTGTAGAAGATGCTTCCGATGTTGTGGCTGCTGTCGAAGCCGAAGACCGCGCGGACCTTGGAGAAGTTGATCCTCCTGGCGACGTCAATCGCTATCGGGTAGAGCGTGTGAATTAGCTCAGTGTCCATGAATATCCTCGTCAGCTTGGGATCGAATCCCAAGGCAATGACATCCAGCATGTTCTCGTAAGCGTACTTCTTGGTGTCCTCTCTCGTGAGGCCATCATCGAACATGAACTTCTCATCGTCCGTCAGCTGGAAGTAGAACTTGACCTTGAAGTTGTCCTGAAGCCATTTCGTGAGAATCCAAGGCAGTATGTGGCCCAGGTGGATGTGACCCGAGGGGCCGCGACCAGTGTACAGGAAGAAGCCATTGCCCTTCTCGTACTCGTCCAGGATTCGATTGAAGTCGCGATGCGAATAGAAGATCCCCCTCCTCAAGAGGTGGTGCAGAGGTGAAGCGTGCTTCTCCAGTCTATCCAGAATCTCTTGGGACATCAATTGAGTTCCGAACCTTTCCACTAGCTTGTCGTAGTCGATCTCGCCCTTGACCTCCCATGGCGTGACAATGAAATCTTCTGGCATCTGAGTCGTCTCTGAATGAGGCGATATCCTAATAACGTTTCTCTCTCGCTTCCTCCCACGGTTCTCCTGCGCGTTGTGTTGGCCGGGAACCACCATCGCCACGTGAAAAGGACTAATATCTCCGAATCCTTCCTGGCAGTATGGGGGAGTCCATTGATGCTGATTTTCTCGAGCGGGACAGACACGAGAGAATGAGAAGGATTCCGTGGATAGACCTGGACGCGGTCAGAACCGCTCGAGTTCTCGTCGTCGGAGCAGGCGCTCTCGGCAACGAAGTCGTGAAGGACATGGTTCTGGCGGGCTTCGCGGGAATCAGTCTCGTCGATATGGACCACGTCGCCAGGTCCAATCTGACCCGATGCGTGTTCTTCCGTGAGCAGGATTCCGAACGGAGGCGGCTCAAAGCCGAAGTTGTTGCAGGAAGAGCCATGGAACTCGACCCAGCGGTCAAGATCACACCCTACACCGACAGAATCCAGGATATGCCTGAGGACTTCATCTCCTCCCATTCAATGATCCTCGGCTGCCTGGACAACGTGGCCACAAGACTCCATCTGAACGCTCACTGCTACAATGAGGGCATACCATACATCGATGGGGCAATGGACGGGCTGATCGGGAAGGTGCAAGTCGTCCTTCCACCGGAAACGGCCTGTCTCCAGTGCGGAATGAACAAGACACACTCGAAGATCATGGAACTCAGGTTCAGCTGCACCGGCGAAGATGTCACGTTCTACGAGCCCAAGGTCGCCGCAGAGATCACGACAACGAGCATAGTCTCGGCGGTCCAGGTGAGAGAGGCCCTCAAGATTGTGTCCGGAAGAACGGAGGCTGTCCTGTCCAATGTATTCTACTACGACGGCCTGAGAAACGTCTCAGAGAACCTCGAGGTCTCGAAGAACCCTGATTGCCCACATCATGGGGGGCAGTAGTTTTGTCCCTCCGAAAACCTTTAAGAACGCCTCAGGCAATAACTGTACGGGGGAGTGATTGTGACAACGAGAATCAGCGTAAAGAACGCGGAAACAGGGTCCTCGGTCGAGATGGAGTTGGAGGCCGAGAATACAGTCGAAGAGATAATCGAGAGCGCGGCTAGCTACTGGGAGGTCTCTCCTGGGGCCTATGTCCTCCGTCGCGGCAAGGCGGTTCTGCGCGGACAGTCGACGATTGTGGAAGCGAAGATCCATGAGGGCGACGTGGTCGAGCTGATACCTGACCCTGAGGGCGGCTAGGTGCGGTTCATGGGGCTGCCGAAGGACATTCTGAGGTCCCGCGTGAGAAACGAGGTCCTGATGTGTCAAAGGAATCTCAGGCACGCCATCTCGGTCTCCGATAGGACTCTTCAGTCCTTCCCGATGGAGGTCAACCTGACACTCGTGAAGACCCCCGGACCCATCTGGAAGGATGACACGATAAAGCATCGATTCACACACAAGCTGTCGATTCTGATAACTGAGGAGTATCCGTACGAGAAGCCCATCGTCAAGTGGAGGTCAGACGTGTTCCATCCCAACATCATGCTTCCTGGTGATGGTGGATACGTATGCACCAGGCTCTTGGACGACTGGAGTTTCAACTCGACCCTGCTCACGTTCGTCAAGGGAATCGAAACGCTGCTGACCAGTCCCAACCCCGCGAACCCCTTCGGTAGCGACTCGTGCACGCGGGCAGCTCAGTACTTCAACACTCACGAGTACAGCCCGCCAAATGTGATTGAGGATTCCAGGAATAAGCCGAAGATTCTGGGATGATCCATGAAGCGCCCGCGCGTTGTGAGCGAAAGGAAGAGAGCCATCCTTGAGCGGTCGCCACCACCGTCAAATCGGTCCAGCCCCCATCTCTGGCTCAAGGATGAGAAGAGGAGCGAGGTCGAGGAAGCACTCGCGGGAACAGGGCCACTTCCTTTGTACATCTCTAGGACCGCCGAGGCAGAGATGAGGAATCACAGCATCTCTTCCGGGAATCAGAACCTCGAGGCGATGGGTCTCCTTCTGGGTGATGTCTTCGCTCACTCAAAGAAATCCTACACAGTGGTCAAGAACGTCGTTACGACGGCGCTCCAGGCATCAGGCGTCTCTGTCAGTTTCCACAGGAACGGGTTCGAAACGCTCTTCGATCGCCTCGACGAGGCGGATTTCGATTATGTCATTGTGGGCTGGTACCACTCCCACCCCGGATACACTTGCTTCATGTCGCCCAAGGATATTGAGACGCAGCAGCGGATGTTCAGGGAGGACTTCCACTTCGCGGTTGTCCTGGACCCGTTGAAGCTGCAGATTGAGGCCTTCACACTCCACGGGGAGGGTTGCATATCCGTACCCTTCGCGATCTACTGGGAGGAACACGAAGATCCGTACGGAAGGAAGAAGCTCTAGCTCAAACCCAGATAGCGTGTCTGCCTCTCATCTTGGACTCCGTTTCCTTCCTCTTCTCCATTATACGCGCGATGATCCCGTCCAAGAAAACGAGCGCAGAATCCTCGAACAGAGTGCCAAGCGGGGCGAGAGCTGCGGTCTCATCATCTGGCTCGGGATCCAGAACGACCACTAGGTTGGCCGCGTGTGCGAGTTTGGAAGTCTTCCTACTGGTCATCACTATTACCTTTGCCCCGACTCGTCTGATGATGTTCGCTGTCTGAATTGCCGACATGGTCTCGCCCGTGTTCGAGAGTATCAGCGCAACATCGGTGTCGTCAACGATCGGGGTCGTTGTCTCACCGATGAAGAAGACTTTGAGGCCGAGCTGAACCAGGCGTATGGCGAAGGCCTTCCCTATCAGACCGGACCTGCCAGCACCATACATAAACACCTTGTCCGAGGACAGCAGCAGTCTGATGATTTCCTCGATGGTCTCTTTGTCCCCGTTCGCGAGGATTTCGGTTATCTTCTTTGCGATGTATTGCGATGATGCAGTTGCCCTGTTAGTCACTTCTTCTCCCCCTTGGCTATCTTCGCGACCCTCCTGGCCAAGACCCTCTCTAGTATGACCTTCATGTACATCGCGTCATGTTCCATGAGTGGCGAACCGGAGATAAGTGTGATGTCGTAGTTATTGTCCAGTATGCATTCGGCGAGAGGTTCGAACCTCAGATCACCCTTCTTGATCGGAGTGTATCTCAGCTCGTTCCCGTCTGCGTGCTCCACGCCGGAGAAATGTGTGTGGAAGTGCCCCCTCACGTGCTTCTTGAACTTGTCGAAGAGCTTCTGGAAATCTTCGCTAGTCCTCAGCGAGCCGCCTTCCCGCGAGTGTATGTGTGAGAAGTTGAGCACGGGAATGACACCTTTGTACTTCTCGCAGAGGGAGATGATCTCCTTCAGACTCCCAAAGACCTCTTGTCTTCCGCTGGACTCCAAGCCGAGTTTTGCCTTGATCCTCCTTGACCTGAACCACTTGAGAATCGAGTCGAGGTTCTTTCTGACCCTTATGCTCGCTTGCCTGTTCGTCAGGTCACCGTAGAGACCGAGATGGGTCACCACGACCTTCGCTCCCATCTCATTGGCAAGGAGCCCGCCCCATTTGACGCTGTTCATGCTCCTCTCGCCCATGTCCTCTATTCCGATGAGATCCATGTAGTAGGGCGTGTGAAGGCTCAGCTCGATGTCGAGGTCCCTGGACAGTCTTCCCAGCTCCACGAGTTCGTGATAGTCCTTCGCTATGCCCGATGCCAGAATGCGAAGGAGGTCTCCCTTCATGACCTCGGCGTCCAGTTTGGCGATCACTTTCTTCCTGGAGCCTTCCTCTCTGACGATTTCAACAATCAGCTCGTTCGGTATGTCCCTGGCCGCGATGCCAACCTCTTCCTCTGTGGCATGTCGCTCAAGGAGCCCCACTCTGACCAGCTGAACCTCCATTGCGGTGAGACCCAGGTTGTGGACGTCTTCGATTCCATCTCGCAGGGTTCTACCTTTGCATGATAGGGGGATGCCCGCTGGGCCAAAACGTATCATTACTCCACCAGACTACTAACCCGAAGGTCTTACTACTTGGTACGCATTTATATTTATAGTTTTCGATATTGCGCCCCCAGAAACCCGTTTGTGACTTCCGATGCCACCGAGATCCTCGGTGCGCCGGACACTTGTGTCCGGGAGCGGTCTTCAACGGGCAGCCCGAAGTGCAAGACAGCGGTTGTCTGGCATGTCGGGTTTCGCCAATCCAGATGGACAAAAGGTTTATATGAAGACCCTTCTTTAGACCCTCCTCAGAGGATATCCGATGCCTGGCAATAGGAAATCCAATCCCAGATTATTGGAACTCATAGAGCAGCTGAAGCGGCACTCTTACGAGAACAAAGCACCCATTTGGAAGGACACAGCCAGCAGGCTGAGCAAGCCTCGGAGGAGCTGGGCCGAAGTGAACATCAGCAGGATATCCAGATACGCCAAGAAGGATGAGGTCATCCTCGTTCCCGGCCGGCTTCTTGGTTCTGGCAACATAGATAAGTCTGTGACCGTGGCCTCCTTTCATTCTTCCGAGACCGCAAGGAGAAAGATCACGGACTCCGGTGGCGTCATTCTGACGATTGAGGAACTAATGAACAAGAACCCAAAGGGAAGCGGTGTCAGGATAATGAGGTGAACCATGGCTGTGATTGACGCGACTGGCTCCGTGCTTGGCAGGCTTGCCAGCGTTGTGGCCAAGAGACTACTCGAAGGCGAGGAGATCGTTGTGGTCAATGCCGAGCACGCCGTCATCTCAGGGGGCAGAGTGTCCGTGTTCAACGAATACAAGGTGATAAGGGACATAGGTAGCCAGATGTCAGGTCCCTTCTTCCCGAGAATGCCGGACAAGATCGTGACGAGAACAATCAGAGGCATGATTCCCTACCAGAAGCCCAGAGGAAGGGAAGCGTTCAAGAGGTTGAGAGTCTACATAGGCGTTCCTGACGCGTATGCCGAGTCGAGTTTGGAGAGGATCGAGGAGGCCCTCGGGAAACTGAGGTGCCAGTACACGAAGGTCGGCGATCTCTCAAGGAAGCTCGGGGCCAAGTTCTAGGTGGTCCAATGAAAATCATTCAGACAAGCGGAAAGAGGAAGAAGGCGATTGCGCGGGCCACGATCAAGCCAGGGAAGGGCTTGGTCAGGGTGAACAAGAGGCCAGTCGAGATCTTGAGCCCGGAATTGGCCCGCCAGAAGATTCTTGAGCCCATCGTCATGGCCGGAGACAAGATCAAGAAACTGGACATCGAGGTCAACGTACAGGGCGGGGGCATCATGGGTCAAGCAGATGCGACACGGACCGCTATCGCCAGAGGCATTGTGGCGTACCTCGAGAACAAGGAGCTGGAATTGCTCTACAAAGAACGGGACAGAACCCTGCTCGCAAGCGATCCGAGAAGGAAGATGCCCAAGAAACCGATGGGTAGGGGCGCAAGGAAGAAGAGGCAGAAGTCCTATAGGTGATTCTGTGATAGTACCTGTGAGATGTTTCAGCTGCGGAAAGGTCGTGGCCTCTGAGTGGGAAGAATATCAGAAGAAAATCGGGATGGGCGAGGATCCCCAGAAGGTTCTCGACTCTCTTGGACTGACCCGCTACTGTTGCCGCCGGATGCTGCTTTCGAATGCTGACACGATTGACGACGTCTTGCCATTTGGCTAGATGCGAAGCCTTTTTGTTCTACGGCCTTATGCATGGTCAGGGCCCGTGGGGTAGTTTGGTATCCTTCCAGCTTGGGGTGCTGGTAACCCGAGTTCAAAAGGCTCTTGCTTTCGCGAGGACCTGAAATTCTCGGCGGGCCCACTTCTTTCTCGCGTGTGAAGGCACTATTCTCCTGTTCCGTGGGCCATCAACATGTGATGCTCCTTCATCATGCACCTGTCCATGACGACCCGGAGTCCGGCCGCCTTCGCCCTCTCCGCAGCCTTAGGGTTGACAACGCCCTCCTGCATCCATACGACCCGTGCACCCTTCCTTATTGCCGATTCGATGATAGGCTCAACGAACTCCGATCTTCGGAAGATGTCGACGACATCCACGTTCCCTGGTACGGATTCGACGTCGGGATAGCTCTTCATCCCCTCGATCTCATGGTAAGCAGGATTGACGGGGACGATGTCATATCCCGCATTCTTCAGATACATTGCCACTTGATAGCTGGCTCTCTCCCGCTTGTTAGACATCCCCACCACGGCAATCGTTTGCGACTTCTGAAGTATGTCTCGAATATCTTCGGACGAGGCCGGGATTTCCTTCTTCATGTTTCCATCTCCTCGAGGAATCATGGACAAGAAGATACTTATGGACTTCGAGGGCAAACCTGAGTTGGGGGCTGGCGGGGAAAATATATATACACGCCATGCCATTAATTCGCATTGTGGGCAGAAACAGAGGTGTGAACCTACTGTTTGTTCTGCGGATCTTCCTTGGAGGAGGACTCATGAAGAACGCGGCATCCAGCATTTGGCGTGATTACTGCAGGTTGTTCGCCGTTCTTACTATTGTTCTGCTCATGACAAGCCTCGTCGTTGTCGCGAGCGATGACACCCCCGTATCGACTCTAGGGATCTCTTTCAGCCGCCCGAACCAGAATGTGGACGATGGATCTGCCAACTCCCGGAATCCAGACATGGCAGTTGATGGTCTTGATGGGATTCACGTTGTGTGGTCCGATGACAGGACCAACTACTATGGAATCTATCACTCCAAGTCGACTGACCAGGGATTAAGCTGGCAGGCGTCCATGAGAATCGATTCGGCCCCCATAGCTGCTAACGCCCGAATGCCCTCTATAGCGATTGACAGAAGTGGAGGGGCCTTCGATGACCGGATGTACGTCGTCTGGCATGAGTCGTCCGTGGCAGGGGGGGTTCACATATTCGCCACCTACTCTGTCAATTCGGGATCGACATGGGCGTTGCCTCTGCGGATTGACAACGCGGCGCAGGACGTTCTATGCCTTGAGGCGGACGTGGCCGTAGATTCCTCAGGCAATGTCTACATTGCTTGGTTTGACAACCGCGATTCCTCCTACAGACACATTTTCGTATCGAAGTCCACAGATGGCGGTATCAGTTTCGGAGCTGAAGTCCAGGTCTCCTCACAAGATGCGACGAACGCGTTCTCTTCACTGACAACCTTCGGTGACGATGTCTTCGTGTCTTGGAGAGAGCAGGACCTAAGCGGTCTCATAACGCTGTGGATTGCAGGGTCCAATGACTCCGGTTCCACTTGGACGCCTCATGTGGTTTTCGCCGGGCCGCTAAACTCAATCTCAAGATTCCTTGAGGTGACACCGGATTCTAGCGGGATTCTCCACGCAGTCTGGTATTATCAGAATCCTACGGGCGAGAAGGAGATCAGCCATTCGAATTCCGCAGACGATGGCCTGACTTGGTCCGCGCCAACGAAGGTTGACGACTACGCTTCTTCCACATCGTACACTGCCCCGGACATCGCTTCTGGACCGAGAGGCCTGTACGTGACGTGGAGCGACGATAGGGTCGGAGATCAGGATGTCTTCTTCTCGCATTCAGAGGACGGAGGCCTTACATGGGGGGACGGGATCCCGAACAACAACGATATCCGTGTTGATGACACGGATGCCAACGGGGACCCCTTAGATGACTCCTCATCCCAGACCTACCCGGTGATAGCCGTCGGGACATTCGGCGTCTTCATCGCTTGGGATGACTTCAGAAGCGGGATGTTCTACGAGATTTACTTCTCTTCGTACGATACTGGACAGATCCTGATAACGGAGCTGAAGGATGCACCGGACAACGCTGAGCTTTTGGAGATCTACAACTACGGGCCCCAACCCATTGACATGAGCGGCTACGTGCTCCAAATCGACGCATCACAGGTCTACTCTTTGACCTCATTAGGGATCATACCCGCGCTGGAGTATCGAACTATCGGTGACGGCCCCGCCGCGGATCTCATTCTTCCAATCGATATAGGCGACCAAGGCGCCAGGCTTCTTCTATTCGATCCCAGCGTGACGTTAATCGACGAGGTCGACTTCGGCCAGATGGGGACGGTTCCCGACCCGCTTCCAGGGGAGTCTGTGGCGAGGCACATGGTAGGTCTGGGATACACCGATGAGTGGGTACGAGAAGAGACGCCGACGTTCGGAGCGGACAACAACGTCCCAGGCATCGATGGTACTCCCGATGTCGTCCTCAACGAGATACTGTTCTTTCCGAACGCTCCTGATGAGGCCTTCGTGGAGATTTACTACAAAGGGACCAGCCTCGTCAACCTCCTGGGTTACACGATTGTCTGCAACCAGGAGTTCTTCGTGGGCACAATCACACTCACGGACACCAATCCTCACTACGTGCTGAGGTATCAAATGGATGGCGGTTTCTTTGATTCCATGAGCTCCACTGCCGATAATGTCTATCTGTACGATTCGACGGGACAGTTGGTCGACATGGCAGGGTGGAGCTCTCTCCACGCTCAGGGATTCTCAATGACCCGAGATCCTGAGGGGAATGGAACCTCAAAGGGCTATGATGATTTCAGCTCCGCCAACGCGGGTTGGAATTTCGACAGGGTTCCGACACTCCCGCTTGTGCTACTTGGCCCTGACCATGCCGCAAACGGGGAAGTGGGAGACCGGATACTTCTGAACATGACGGTGACAAACAAGCAGCTAATCCCGGACTATATCGACATAACTCTGGCCAGCGCACCAAACAACTGGACGATTGAAATACTACGGGACGATGGCATTTTTCCCCTGCTGGACTCTCTAGGAGATGGTGATGGCATTCCAGATTCTGGACTGCTCAATCCTGAGCAATCGCTTCAGTTCAAGATTGGGGTGAACATCCCCTCCAGTCCTCCTGTGGGAAGCTATCAGACGATTGTGGTCACGGCCACCGCCTCGTCAATCCTCCTGGCCTCGGACAGCGCAAACATACTCGTAAGGGTATACCCGCATATCGAGCCTATGAAAAGCGTGTCCCCTTCAACGATCTACCATGAAGATGCGGGTCCTGGCTATCCAACCGTCGCCACCGTTCGGCTTACCGTTACAGGCAACGGCTCTGGCATCGTCAGATCCGTCCCGCAGGATGTGATATTCCTCATAGACAAGTCCGGTAGCATGGGAGACTGGCAGAAGTTCGAGTTCGCAAAGCTCGGCGCGAAGAGCTATGTCGACGACATGAAGTTCCCCGATCACGGTGCGGTGATATTCTTCGACACTTCTGCGATGCGAGTGAACCCGCTCAGCACGGACTACGCGCAGATCAAGAATGACATAGACAGCGTTCTCATTCCTGGCGGGGGAACCGCGATTGGAACTAGCATATACGCATGCTGGAATGATCTCGTCTCTGATGGCGACCCAGCGCATATCTGGGTTTGCATACTTCTGACCGATGGGAGAAGCAATTCGGGCCCAGATCCAATCACTGAGGCTCAGAACGCTGCAGCGAACAACGTCGTGATATACACAATCGGTTTGGGACCGGACGTCGATGATGTCACCCTCCAGAACATCGCCGCAATCACCGGGGGTGAGTACTTCTTCGCTGAGACTCCAGAAGATCTGATAGGCATCTACCAACAGATCGGTACAATAGTTGATCGGGTGGCGGGAAGGGATCTGGATGTTTCCGACAGTATTCCAATGATTGAGGACGTCGTGCCTTCCTACATACACGTTGTGACGGGTTCTTTCCGGGATCCAGCTACGGGTCTTCCGAAGCTCCCAGGTTACTTGGGCAACCGAGGCGTCTTCACGCTCATGCAATGGAATGTGAGTTCTCTGGCGATCAATGAAACCTGGGAAGTGGAGTACGACATCACGTCCGATCTGATCGGCACCAATCCTGTGGGAGTCTATCCCGACTCCCGCGTTGCCTATGTGAAGTGGGATGGCAACCAGACCACAGCACCCTTCCCCGAGGTCTTCATAACCGTAACCTACTATGCTGCCCCACCGAAGAACGTCGAGACATACTGGGATGGAGGGAGCAACATAGGTCTCAAATGGGTCGAAGTGCCCTGGCCCGGGCTGGACCATTACCTGATATTCAGGTCGCAGACCCAGAACGGGTTCCAGGACTTGTCTCCCGCTGCGGCCTATGGCCTGGCTCCGGCAGGGACGACAGATTGGCTGGATCCTGAAGCGGGAGGAGCGGCCAGCCATGACGGAGAGTACTACTATCTGATAAGGGCAACGAATGCCGACGAAAGCGACGTGAGTGAAACCAGCAACACGGCTGGCGCGTGGACGACTACGTTCTCTGCAGGCTTCAACACATTCTCGGTTCCCCTGGACTACTTCCCGTGGGCCGAGTATCTCGGACCGACCCGAACGGACACGGCGGGAGAGTACCGGGCAGCCCTTGCTGCGGACTACATTGAGTACATGGAGGCGGAGCACTGGCTCAGGGTTCCTGGCATCGGCGATTCGGACAGGACCATAGAAGTCGGCGATGGCTGCCTCATGAGCCTCGGATCGGACGTTAGCTTCACATTCTTGGGTCTGCCCGGGACCATGATCAAGTATGACGAGTTCCCGTTCGGCGGTTTCGACCATACGGGGAATGCCAAGAACATAGAGCTCAGCATCGTGGGGAGCAACATCAGAATAACCTGGCTGCAACCGATTGGCTCTGACACCTACGACATCTATTACTCGGACAGCAGAGTGGGGTTCTTCGGGAAGCTGGGGACAGACTACTGGTTGCTGTACGGTTCCTACGATCCGCCGGTGAATCCCATTGTCAGTGTGGACCACGTGAACGCCCTCCTCCAACCCTACGACGAGTTCTACTACATGATCTTCCCTCTGAGCGATTCGCTCGGTCCAGGTTCCGGAAGCTACAGTTCAGGCATATGGATCGGCCGCTTCACACAGGGCTATCAGGCCATTTCACTCCCACTGAAGCCGTTCGAGAACGGTCTTTATCTCCGCCAGAATGTCTCGTACTACGCCGATTCCATCCTGAATATGCTCGTGATCCTCTGGTACAAGCATTCCGAGTCTAGGTGGGTTCCCCATATTCCGGCCATGGAGGCAGGAGTCTACGACAGGGAATTCGCGATGTTCGTCACCCTGAAGATCAACGTTTCATCAGATGTGGTCTTTGGGTTTGCTGGAGTCTGAGGTTGTATCGATATGAGCTTCCGTTGTGCTGGAGAGAAGCCAAGCGCCGACCACGCTTCTTGGAAAGCAATGATGAAGCGGCGGTCGATTGCGGTGTCCTTCCTCGTGCTCCTCACGATCGTGACGCTGGCACAGTCAACGACAGGCCAACCCAAGGAGATGAACTTGGAGGGGAGGATCTTCCTCTGGGACGACACACCTCTCCAGGGCCTCCCGTGGGAAGACAGCACACCCTTCGCTGTGTGGGTACTTCACAGCGGTTCCTGGAATCGTTTTCCGAAAGCCGGATGGGTCCTCACCAGCGGTGGCTGGTACGCGTACACGCTTGAGGCGGTTGAGCGGGACGTCAACTGGAGCAACGGTGACACATACCGCGTTCAATTGGACGCAACTGCCTTTGGCGGGCTCGATACGAACGCCACAAGCCACGGGACGGGCGACCCCGGTGAGTTCCCCCCCTTCGGGGAGCTTGAGAATACGATAATGTGGAACGATCCGGACAACACTCAACAGTGGGACGTAGTTGTTCCGATACCAGACCTCCAGCCTTTCGCCATCGCCGTCGACGGAATCGAGTATCCCGGTCCCTACGACCCAGCTGTGCCGATAGGACCAATAGTCGTTCTGGCGGGCACTTCCCACGTGGTGGAGGCCAACGTGACGAACGCGGGGACGCCCTTCATACGAATCCTGAACACAGCCGCGCTTGACGACTCCTGCGGGGCCTTCGAGCACCTCGGGGAGATACAGGAGATAGATGCAGGATCCTCCGCACCCCCGGGAGCGAGGTTCAGCACGATCTGGACTGCGCCAGCCCTGCCCTTCCTCGGGGACTGCCTCCTCAACTACACTGTGGATTTCTATGACAACGTGACTGAATACGACGAGGGCAATAACTCTGCAGCGATTCTCCTTCGCGTGGAGGGACCCGACCTCTCGCCAAGCGATATTCTGATTGAAACGCCGTTGGGAAACTACTCCTACGCCGACCCGTCAATAGCCGTCCCGCCTTTCCATTCTGATGTGATTCCCGTGAACCCAGGCGACGACATAACCATCAGCCTGAACGCGACAAACGTCGGCGGATACGAGACCGGCGCGCAGTTCAACGTCGTGATCGTAAGCACGGGGAGCATATCTGGCGGGCCGCCAGTTTCGACACTCTTCAATAGCGGACAGGTGGGTCCGCTCATGGCGGGCAGTTCGACAGGTCCCTTTGTGTCCAACCTCCAAATCCCCAACCAAACGGGCTATCACTGCCTGAATCTCACGGTCGATTACGGTATTGACGGGACTGGAAACATCAGTGAGGTCTCGGAGACGAACAATACGTTCGTCGTTTGCTTTGGCGTGGACGTTCCCGACCTGACGCCAGTTGACATCGTAGTCGAGCTCCAGGATGGATCAAGCCTCATCTATCCTGACGCATCGGCCACTAACTATGTCTCGGATCCGATCTACGTCTTTCCCGGGGATCTGATGAACATAACTGCCAGCGTCCGCAACGTTGGGGTCTTCCAGTCCCCAGCGGGCGTCGACACTCAGCTTTCGGTCTACTATGTCGGTGACGGTCCCTTGAATCCAATCCAGGACCTCATTGCCGAATGGAGCAACGTTCCACCACTGCTTCCAGGTTCTACGGACGGACCCTTTGGGGTTCTCGGGCACAGTGTCCCCTTTGATATGGGGGACCGGTACATCAACATCACCGTCGACAATAGAAGCCAGATTCAGGAGGAAAGCGAAATCAACAATACGTTCACGATACACCTTGTCATCGGCGGTCCCGATCTCATCCCGAGCCAGGTCAATCTGACCGTTGACGGCGTGACAACCCAGTACGCGTATCCTCAGACGCCGATTATCGAAGTGGACATAACCTCTGTCGTTAGCCTGGAAGTCGAGATCGCGAACCAGGGCAACTTCGGGACGAATGGGACGTTCTTCACGGAGTTCTTGGACAACTCAATTGCCTTTCACTCGAACCTGAGCGATCCCCTGGGTCCCGGTGCAACGAGCCCGATGAACTCCAGCTGGGTCAATCCCGGAGTCCCGAGCCTGCACACTATCACTGTAGTCGCAGATTCCGCGAACGAGATTGTTGAGGTGAACGAGTCAAACAACATCTTCACATTGACAATCATCGTCAAAGGTCCCGACATCATCCCGTGGCAGGTGAATCTGACGGTGGACGGGCTGACAACGCAGTACACTTATCCAGAGACGCCAACCGCAGAGGTGAACATCTCATCCATAGTCCATATCGAAGCAGCGATAGAGAATCATGGTGGCATCGGAACGAATGGGACATTCCTAACGGAGTACTTCGCTGACTCCGTTGGTTTCTACTCGAACCTCTGTCCGTCGCTGGGTCCCGGTGAGCGCATCCTGACTAACTCCAGCTGGACGAATCCCGGTGTCCTAGGACTCCACCTAATCACGATAGTGGCTGACTCCGCCAACGACATCGTCGAGCTGAATGAGACAAACAACGTTTTCACACTGACCATCGTAGTCAAGGGTCCTGACTTGATACCTCTGTATGTCACAATAGACGTGAGCGGGAACAGCAACCAGTACGGATACTCGGATTCCCCAGTTGGTCCCGTTATTGTAGACATCTCCGACGAGGTTCTCATCGACGTGACCATTCACAATCAGGGAGCTCTCTCCATCGATATGTTTACCGTAGGATACATCGAAGATGGCCAGCTGTTTGATTTGAGCGGCCCCTTAGGGCCACTGGATGCATCGGCGTCCATTTCTCTGATTGACGTCGCTTGGCAGACTCCGCAGTCCTTGGGAGACTACCTTGTTATCATTTCCGTTGATCATTTGGACAATGTATCTGAAATCGATGAGGACAACAACGTGTTCGAGATTCTATTCCGCGTTGTCGGTCCGGATCTGATGGCATTTGACTTCCTTGTCGACAATGCGTCCCCCGTCGCCCCAGTTTCCGTCACTGGCGGGGAAACTGTGCTCCTCACCGGTATCGCGCTCAACTCCGGAACAAATGTGACTCAGGACAGCTTCTCGGTCTCGGTCTACAACTCAACCGAGAGGGTCAGCCCGCTTGTACTCGTGAGCGTTCCTCTGCTCCTTCCTGGGGCGTTTCTGTGGTTGAACGCCACCTGGCACGCCCCCATGGACTATCTGAACGTCACCATTGTCTTCGAGGTCGATTTCTACGATGACGTTCTCGAGGTAGACGAGGCAAACAATGTGCTCGAGGTAGTCCTCATTGTGACCCCACTCCCACCTGACCTCGTGGCAGTGGGTCCTAAGATCAACGGGCTTCCATATGATGGACCCCATCCAGCCAAGGCAGGTGAAACCCTCACTCTCTCAGCCTCCGTGGTCAACATAGGGAACTACACTACCGGAGGCCCGTTCGACAACGCGTTCTACAACGATACGATGCCTAGTCTCCCGTTTGCCAGGAAAGTGGAGGGAACGCTAATCGTAGGCAGGACGACAGCTGAGATCGAAGCCACTTGGAGGGCTCCCGAGAAGGCTGGAACTTACGTTGTCGTCTTCCACGTGGACTACATGGACTCCATATCCGAGGCGAACGAGACGAACAACAAGCTCTCCTACATAATCGAGGTTGTTGAGGAGGAGGGAGAGTACAACTGGAAACCCCTCCTTGCCCTGATCCTTGCCATCATTCTTGTTCTTCTCGGAATCCTCGTCGGATACGTGAGACCTCTCGACAGATTCGTTCCGATACCGGAAGACATGCCGGATGAGGAGATTGATGTGTATAGAAGGCAGATGAGGAGTCAACCCATAGGAGATAAACTGAGTCCTCTCGACCAGGACGCACTCCTGAGGAAATTCTCTCGAGACAGGATGTTCACGATTGCCATCCTTGCCCTTCCTCTATCGCTGCTTGAGATCGCCATCGCAATCCTTTCCAATCTGACAGGCATTCTGAGAGTGCCCGAAGTGGGCAACTGGATTACGGTGGGATTGGTGGTCAACCTCATAATCCTCGTTGTTGGGATCGCCGTTGACACGATTGCGTCGAAGAAGGGCTATAAGGTGCCATCGGAGATGACTCTTCCACCCGAGGCGGACAGCGACTAGTGGACGCGATGCGTTCGCGACAAACATCATCAGACTCCCTGGAATGCTGGGCAACCTCGTCAGAGACTCTTTGCGAAGGGTGTAGGAGTGGGTATGACATGATCAACGATTCGGATTGAACCGGGAGCAGGCAGGAATCTCGTATCATATCTAGGGTTCAATGACACTGGAGCAATCACAGACGTGGACTATTAATAACTGATTGCCTGTATATTGCCAGGTACGGTGGGAAGTTGAGTCTCCTGAGAGTAGCTGCGGTCCTGAGCCTTGCCTGCATGTTGATGACAGCCATTCCGGCGCAAGAGAGTGTGCCAGCGGACCCGCCAGGAACGCGTGCGGACGGCGATAGGACCGTCACGCTCGAGTTGCTCACGGCAACTTGGTGCGCAGGCTGCCCGTACGCCGATGCCGTTGCTGACAGACTGCTGAGAGTCATCGGTCCAGAACGACTGTCCGTCATTCAATATCACGTGACCATGACCGACCCGATGAGAATCAATGAATCGGATGCTCGCAGGCACACGTATGGAGATCCAGGACTCCCCTCTTTGTTCCTCGACGGCGAGTTCAAGAGCGATGAAGCGACATCCTACGAAGAGACCTTCGACAGGTATCTTACCTTTGTCCAGGAGAGCCTCCAGGTCGATACACCCGTGAGCATGGGACTCACATACGACCTGGGCGGCGGATCCGTAACGCTCAACACATCAATGGACAGTAGCGAATCGCTGGTAGGCCAGAATCTCTTTCTCAGGGTCGTCTTGTTCGAGAACATCCTGGAGGATGGCGGTAAGATATACAACTACACCGCAAGGGCATACAACGAGACTTCGGTGGATCTGGTGAGCTCTCCAACGATCGAGTCGGTGACCTTCGCATTGGACGGGTCGTGGGTCGTCGAGAACATGGGTGCCGCGGCTTTTCTTCAGGTGGATTCAGATGGCGGGATCTATCAGTCAGTCAATGTCATGTTCGGAGATCCGCCGGTAGTCACGATTACTAGTCCCTCGGGCGGTTCCGTTTCGGGCGACTTGACCGTTGAGGGGAGCTGCACTGGGGGCAGGACACTATCCGAGGTCTTCCTGAAGACCGATGACGGGCTCTGGGTCGAGGTAGAAGGAACAACGACATGGCAGCACGATATCGACACGACAACGCTCTCTGACGGTTCCCACACGATATACGCAAAGGTCTACGACGTTGCCGGAACCTACTCGCAGACAGACGTCTTGTCCATCACGGTGGAAAACGAGGAGCCCGTCCCTGGCTTCGAGACCGCACTTCTTCTCGTCGCGTTTCTGTCGGTTGCGGTCATCCTGGGCGGGATAAGAAGACTGAAGAAGTGAGGAGACTCACTCCGGCCTCATTTGGTTCATAATGATATTCTGCGCCAGTTCGAGGAACTCCTCCTCTCTGTTGTACGGGATGGTCGCACCGGCGGCGACATTATGGCCTCCTCCTGCCCCGCCCGTAGTTTCGGCAGCCTCCCTCATGACAACCGAAAGGTCAAGACCCCTCGAAACAAGGGTCTTCGTCGCCCTGGCAGAGACCTTCACTCCCTCGTCTGAATGCGCGAAGGCGAAGAGAGGACGCGACTTGTCGATCTCGGGAGAGGACATTAGGATCCCTGCTGTGATTCCGATGACAGTGTCTTTTATTCTTGTTCCTCCATGAAAATACTGGAGGTGGTCCAACTCGATGATTCCCGTGTCGGCGGCCACCTTGAGGGACTCGACAAGATACCCCCTGTGCGTCCGGAGCAGATTGAGCGCCTCATCCAGCCTCTCCTCTCTGTTCCCGAGACATATCTCCATGCCGATTCCCGCCTTGTCATATCTGCCGCAGGAATTCAACAGTGTGGCGAACTCCTTTGCGTCGCGGAGGACGGACTTCTCCTTCTCCTGAACGAGCGTGTAGCACTCGCCCACGATTCTCTCGATGTGCTCACGACCCAGGCCCGATTCCAGCAGCAATGTCACGAGAGCAGAGACAAGCCTCTGCTTCTCAGAGGAGCTCAGGTCGGACCAGCATCTCCAATCATCCCCTGCCTTGACAGGTATCCCGATCTCTTCTAGGAACGTGACGCATGCGCTGTGGTTGCCATTGAGGCCGGGCAACAATGGGTCGGTCGAGTACTTGAGGAGCCTGGGCACGGGGCGAGTCTCTCTCCCGAAGTAACGGATGTCCGTATCGATTCTCACAGAGCCGTGTTCCTCAGCGTCACTGAGTATCTTCCTGTTCGAGCCGATGAGCCGTCTGTGGTTCTGGTCCTGCATATCTCCAACTGCACCCACAATCGCGAGACCGGAAAGGCGTACGTTCTCACTGTTCATCTCCTTTGCGAGGATGTAGGTCACTCCCGCTCCGCTCAAGTCCAGAGAGCCATCCAGGCCGTACATGTGCGGATTCAGCATGTTGGGCCCCTTTCCCCGGATCGGAGGAAGAAGGCGACCCCTGTCTCCTCCCGCGAACGATTCCGATGGAACGTGATGATCGGTGATGATTCCAGGAATCTCGGAGATTAGGTTGTAACTGCCGGCACCGATATCTGTGAACCACACGAACTCGGGACTTCGTTCGAGGATTCTCCCGGCCGCATCATCGTCAAGGCTCTTCACGAACAGGATGTCATGGTCGATTCCAGCTTGCGTGAGGGAACCGGAGGCAATGGAGCCCGCGGCGATTCCGTCGGCGTCTATGTGACTGACAATCAGGACTTCATTCCTCTTCAGCATCTCTTCCGACAGCTTCCTCGCGAGATAGTGCATCCTTGAACACGATTGGCCAATGGATATTAAAGGTCTTTCCTGGACAAAACGTCCAGTCATCGAACGTTTCTGGAATACGGGTTTGATGTGAGACAATCGGACATGTGTATTTTCAATCAAGGTTAAGCTGAAATCCCTCGATACTGAGCTAGTGGAACCTGTCCTGCTTGTGCTGTGCGTTGTCTTCCTTTCGATAGTGGGCACCGCGCTCGGTGTGATCACGGGCTTGACGCCTGGTATTCATGTGAATCTCGTCGCGGCCTCCTTCGTGGCTCTGCACGCTCAGCTGACCGCACTCGTCTCCTTTCTCGTTGGCTGGGCCGGTCCAACCAGTTCAGACATCCTCATCCTCATATGTTGCATCATCATCGCCAACGCAGTCTCGCACACCTTCCTCGACTACATACCATCTGTGTTCCTTGGCGCGCCTGACGCGGACACCGCGCTCTCCGTGCTGCCGGGCCATAGAATGTTGCTGAAGGGCAGAGGATACGAGGCCGTCCTCCTCTCCGCATTCGGGAGCCTGGTTGCATTGTTCTTCTTCCTGTGCCTGTTGTTCCCCGCCAGATTCCTGATGGGGAGTCCACTTCACGTCTACGAGAAGCTCTCGTGGTCGATACCGTTCATACTCGTGACGGTCGTCACCATGCTCATTGTGAGTGAGCGGACGAGAATGGAAAGATGCAGGCCTGTGCTCCGCTGCACTTCCGGTGGCATCTTGGACAACGAGCGGGAGTTCCAGCGGATGCAGAATCTCGTGGGAGGCGAGACAGAGTCCCCTCTCTCGGATCAGTTGTGGAAGGCGGTAGTTGCCAAGGGAACGATTCTGAGGCGGAAGTCTCAATCCGTCCTGCTTTCGACTGAGAATGGATCGGTGAGAGTGGAGCTCGAGCTCCCCTGCAGACTCGCGGAGGGTGACAAGGCATACATTGCGGCGGTAGTCGAACCATCTCCTTCGTATCGACAGGCCCTTGTGACCAAGATCTGGGCACTCGGTGTGTTTCTGGCTTCCGGGTTGTTGGGATATGTCGTTCTCTCGAGCGGTCTCTTTGGAATCAACTGGTTCCCTTTCCCCTCCCTCGTTATTGACAAGAGCTCGGTCGGCCTCTTCCCCCTCTTCACAGGGCTGTTCGGTTTTTCCACACTGATTCTGAGCCTTGCGAGGAACACTGGAGTCCCCGAGCAATGCGTGGAAATCAATGAAGGAGAACTCTTCCGAGGTCATTTCTCCTCAGGTCTCAAGGGTGCACTAGCGGGATGCTTTGCGGGTTGGTTTCCCGGAATCAGCAACGCAACCGCGACAGTGATCGCAAAGATGCTGGACGATAGGGAGAAGAAAGGCGACTCGGAGAAGGATTTCATCGTCGCGGTATCGGCGGTGAACACATCCAGTTGCTTCTTCACACTTCTGGCGCTCTTTGTGCTGCTCAGGGCCAGGAGCGGTGTCATGAATGCAATGATAGGCGCGTTGGGTGACGCTCTCGTGCCGTGGACCGAGATCGAGCTAGTTCCTCTAGCAATGACAACTCTTCTCCTCTCTGGAGTCATCGCAGCGTGTATCGGCTTCATCCTCACGAAGAAGATTGGGCGGAGGTTCGCTCTTGCCTGCTCAAACTTAGATTATAGGAAGCTGGTCTACTCGATCATTCTCCTTCTCATCGCAATGGTCTTCCTATTGAGCGGGTTGCTCGGACTGGTAATCGCTCTCCTTGCAACGTGTCTTGGCATGATTCCGCCTCTGGTCGGGGTCAAAAGGGTCCACTTGATGGGTTGTCTGATCCTCCCCCTCATAATCCTGTTCGTGGGGTGACCACGTGCCCGCTCTCCTCATTCATGTTCTGTTGGCGGCCGCGGTTCAAGGTCTGGTCAGCTTCACACTGGTCGGTGAGGGGATTAGCGAGTTCACTTTCTACGCCGCTATCGTGTCCATTCTTGTCGACTTGGACCATCGCTCTGATGAAAAGAGGTCTTCGGCGGTTCATTCGTTGTTCACTATGTCACTGCTTTCCGCCATTTGTGTCGCGACCGCTGTCGTGGCGGGTGATGTGTGGACAGGCTTCCTCCTCATCTCCCTGTTCGTGGGCTTCGCAAGCCACATCTCCCTGGACATGACCGATGGTGAGGGAATCTACATCATGCCTCGGAACAGAGGAATGATCCCACCGTTCTGCAGAGCCAGAAGGCCAGGGAAATCGAGAAGGAGGAGACTTCACCTGATACTCGCGGGTCTATCCGTCTCCGTGCTTCTAGTCCTCGTCTGTATCTGAGGTCTTGCCGGCTGTTCTTCGGATTCTTTCAAGTCCGCCCATCTCGACGAGGACGTCTCGGACAGCGGGAGGAACCAGTGCCTCCCAGTCTCCGTCCTCCAGCATGCGCCTTCTGACTTCGGTCCCTGAGAGCGCGTCCCTCTCCACCAGAGGCATAGCCCTCGCGTCAAAGCCCCTTTCCTGGAGGAGTCTGATTGTCAATGGGTCATTCGAGTAGACAACCTGCAGGTCAGGGACGAGGTCCGCAACTCGGTCGACCCACAGTTTGTCGTTGTGCAAGTCCTCGATTGCCACGATCTCATAATTCTCGAACCCCTCCTTCTCCATCGTTGACCTTATCATCACGGCCCTCTCCTCAAACGAGAAGGGGTTCTTCTTAGTATCCTTGTACTGGGAACTCCCTATTCCGAACCTGATGCCGCTGTGTTCTTCTCGTATCAGTTTCACCATGGCCAGGTGTCCTCTGTGAAAGGGTTGAAATCTGCCAATGAAGAGTGGCCATGCGTCAGTCCTCATCGAAACTCTCCTCAAAGAACTCATCTATGTGGGGGCAGTAGACAGTCAGGTACTTCGAGCAATGCTCGCAAGATCCGTCGTCGAGCTCGCTGTCCAATTCCTTATGAAATGCGTATTCGTCGCAGCTTTCCGTCCGGCTCAAATGAACCCCTTCCTATTGGGGAATGGCTCTATCGGCTGGTGTCGTCGGTTTCGAGACCAACGCGGCCAGTTTCTCCAGAAGACCCTCCTTCCTCTTTCCGACGAGCGCGTGCACTAGAACATCCTTGAGAGTCTCGACTGGAATCACTTCGATCTCCCCTATGTACTTGTCCTCCAGCAGGACATCCTTCATATTGGACTTGGGAATTATCACCTTCTTGAGACCCATCTCTGCAGCCGCCTCTATCTTGGCCGTCACGGCACCAACCGGAAGGACCTGCCCTCTGACGCTCAGCGACCCCGTCATTCCGACGCTCTGGTCGACCTCTACATCCTCAAGTGCGGATATCACAGCCGTGGCAACCGATATGGAAGCGGAATCCCCTTCTGTTCCTTCGCTGCTTCCGACGAACTGAACGTGAATATCGTGATTGCTTATGTCCTGGCCCGTGAACTTCTTGATTAGGGCGGACACGTTCTGCACGGATTCTCTGGCTATCTCTCCCAGCTTCCCCGTTGCGATTATCTTCCCGCCATCCTTCGTCTGGGCTGGAGTCACCTCAGCCACAATCGGAAGAAGGATGCCGGAGAATTCCACCATGCCGCTTGCACCGTGCAGGACCGCCAGACCGTTGACAACTCCGACAGCCTCTCCCTCAACCATGGATGTGGCGTACATCTTCCTGTCTTCTATTATCCTGTCTGCGATCTGCTGCTCGAGCGACCTGGCAATCTTCTTTCCCCTGTAAACGTGATCAGCTGTGACGAGCGGAGCCTTATCCTCTGTGGCGATGTCCCCAGCGACTCGGATGAGGCCGCCCAGCTCTCTCAAGCGCAAGGTCAGCCTTCCCTTCCTCCCGCTCCGCCTTCTCGCCTCTCGGAGGATCTCGGTGACCGCGCCCTTATCGAAGTGAGGGATCTTCTTGTCCTTGGCCACTTCCTGGGCTACGAATCTGATGAGCTTCACTCTGTTGCTGTGCGTGTCACTCATGATGTTCTTCATGTAGACCTCGTAGCCGTAGCCTCTTATTCTGGACCTCAGGGCGGGATGCATGCCGGAGACCGCATCCAGATTCCCAGCCGCCACGAGTATGAAATCGCAGGGAACGGCTTCTGTCTTCACCATGGCTCCGGAGCTTCTCTCGCTCTGACCGACTATGCTGAACTTCTTCTCCTGCAAGGCGGTAAGCAGGCTCTGCTGGCTTTCCAACCTCAGCATGTTGATCTCATCGAGGAAGAGAACGCCCTTGTGGGCGCGGTGGATTGCACCCGCGTCCACTCTGTCGTGAGACGGTGTCTCTAGACCGCCCGACTGGAAGGGATCGTGCTTCACATCTCCAAGGAGAGCGCCGGCATGAGATCCTGTGGCATCGATGAAAGGCGGAAGATCATCAGGATCGTGGGACACCAGCAGTTTGGGTATCATCATGGCCTCCTGCTTGCGTCCAGTATATCTTGAGAACATGAAAACTATGACTGCTATCAGAATGCCGATCATCAGTGGCGTGGGGTCGAAAGAAATCGCTCCGCTGGCGCTGTCGTACCTTATGGAGAGCATTACGGCCAGCCCCACGATTATGAACATGATGGTCATCATTAGAGAGGCTTTTTGCTCCCTTCTCTGCATGGCCTCTGCTTTCTGGGCACCCACTATTTCCTTTCCCTTGCCAGCGGGCACTACCCTTATCCTAGGCTCATTTGGGTCGTCAGGGTTGTGATAGACGAGAATGTCCTGGAGCTCTTCCTTGGAGAGCAGCTCCACCATGGAGTTGGCGAGCATCGACTTTCCAGTCCCTGGATCGCCTATGAGCATCACATGCCTTTTCTGCTCTGCGGCCTTCTTGATGACCACAACGGACTCGTCCTGACCTATCACCTGTTCCACGAGGCTTGAAGGTATCTCTATTTCCGCAGTGGACTCGATGTCCTGACCCACCATCCACTCATCTATCGGAGGCAAGTCCTCATCATCTGAATAGTTCGCGGGCTCCCCACTCATCGATTCACCAATCTGGATGCACCCATACCTAGGCAGTTCTGATATAAATTCTGCACCCTCTTAAATGTTTGTATATGAACGGCGGACTCTGGCAAGACGATTCCTCGAACCACAGAACGAAGAAGAGAGACTCTGGAGGACTATCTCTCAATGTTCTTCACAATGAGTCTCGCAATCTCCTCGAAAACTTGCTCCACCCCGTCTCCCGTCCTTGCACTGGTCATGAGGTAAGATGAACCTATTTCCTCGCTCAGCTCCCTCACATCATCCTCTCCGAACTGCGCCTCATCCTTCAAGTCGATTTTGTTGGCAACGAACCTTACGGGGACTTCGCCGGTGACCTTGGTGACCGAGTCGATCCAGTTCTTCAGTTCCAAGAGCGTGTCCTTTCGGGTGACATCGCAGACTGCCAGTATACCCTGGGCTCCATGGAAGTAAGCTTCCTTGAGGAGTTCTCGGAACCCCTTCTCTCCCATGATATCCCAGATCATCAGGTTGACCTTAATGTCGTTGCCGCCATCGAGCTTCGGGAGCAGCAAGCCTTTCTTCGTTACCTTGGCTCCCAGCGTAGCTATGTAGAGATCCTCGAACATGTCAAGGACATACCTCCGAATCAGGCTGGTCTTGCCCACTGCCGCCTCTCCGACAAGGCAGATCTTTGTCTTCATTATCTCGACGTCGTTCGATTCCGGAGACATTATGGGAAACACATCTGAAGACGCCATTAAGAACCCTACCCCGCAATTATCGAGATTGAGAATGAATCCTACGCAAGGACATCCTTTCCCGCGATTTTATCTGCAATTCTCATGAACGCGGTCTCCACGTTCCTTCCTGTTTTCGCACTTGTCAGAAGGTAAGATGAGTCGTAGGATTCCCCCATCATCTTCATGTCATCTTCCTCTACGGTCTTGGACTCCGCGAGATCTATCTTGTTTCCCAAGAAGACCACAGGAACGGATCCTGCCACTTTTTCTACAGCGCTAATCCACGTGGGGAGTTCGTAGTAGCTGTCCTCCCTGGTCATGTCGCAAACAGCCAACATCCCCTGGGCACCGTAGAAGTACGCCTCTTTGAGCAGCTCCCGGAACCCCTTCTCTCCCATGATGTCCCAGATCGTTAGGTCGACATCAAGATTCGTTCTCCGCTCAGGATACTGGAGCAGAAGGGCCTTCTTTGTGATTTTCGCACCAATCGTCTGTATGTACCTGTCACTGAAAGTGTTGTAGACGTATCTCTGTATCAGACTCGTCTTACCAACGGCGTACTCTCCAATGAGACAAACCTTCATCTTGATGTTTCTTACGTCACTCATCATGATGCCTCCATCGCCCCTATGAATAATCCGCACGATAAATAGCACTTTTCGTACGGCTATCAGCACTGATTATCAATCCGTATTCTCAGACTAGGCGACCCTTCTCTTCGTGATTGCGTCGGCGATTGCGAAGAAGGCTTTGTCCACATTCTCGCCCGTCTTAGCGCTCGTGAAAATGTAGGGAGATTTATGCTTGGCGCTCATTTCTCGCAGTTCACCCTCAGTGAAAGTTAGCTGGTCCTTCAGATCTGCCTTGTTGGCCAGGAACTGGATGGGTAGCTTCCCGGTGACAGTCTCGATTGCGCTTATCCAACTCTCCAGGTCGGGGAGGGTGTTCTTCCTTGTTACATCGCAGACAGCGAGGACCCCCTGTGCACCGTGGAAATACGCCTCTTTGAGCAGCTCGCGGAAGCCCTTCTCTCCCATGATGTCCCAAATCGTCATGTCGATTCGGATCTCGCTGCCATTGTCTGGGGATTCAACCATCAGCTCCTTCTTCGTTATCTTCGCTCCCAGAGTGGATATGTACCTGTCATCAAACTCGTCGAGCACATATTTCCTGATGAGGCTGGTCTTGCCGACCGCACCCTCACCAACCAAGCATATCTTCACTTTCATGGTGTCGCTGCTTCCGAACATCTGTCACCATCCCCTATGGATGTAGTTGGAAGAAGACGGAAGTTCTCAGATATAGGTTTCTGCGAGATTATCAGCGTTGATACTAGTCCTCGAGCTCTCCCATTTTCTGGCGAGCGATCTTCTCCGCCAGCTCCTTGAACGCCAACTCCACGTTCTCTCCAGTCTTGGCGCTCGTGTAGTAGAATCTCGAGTCGTACGCTCGGCTCGCTTGCTCCAGATCATTCTCGGCGAGCGCTCTGTCATCCTTCAGGTCAATCTTGTTCGCGAGGAACTCTATGGGAACCTTCCCGGTCACGCTGTAGACCCCCTCAATCCAATCGTCCAGCTCGGAAAGCGTGTCCTTGCGTGTCATATCGCAGACCGCGATTACGCCTTTGGCTCCGTAGAAATAGGCCTCCTTCAGAAGCTCTCGGAATCCCTTCTGACCCATTATGTCCCATATGGTCATGTCGATTTGAAGCTCCACATCCTTTTCCTTGACATCCACAGCGATTTCCTTCTTGGATACCTTGGTTCCCAGGGTCTGGAGATACTTGTCGTCGAACTCATCGAGAACGAACCTTCGAATCAGACTGGTCTTTCCCACTGCACCTTCGCCGACCATGCATATCTTCATCTTCATCTTCTTTTTCAAAGGGATTCCCCCAACGCTTATTCCTCAGGTTCTTTCCGAACACTTGAACTCATATAAGGATTTGTGTTTTGTTATCAATGCTGATATTTCCCATCACGTCGAAAGCTTATTGTTAGCCTGCGATATCTAGGACACGATGATGCAGAAGGATTACCTTTCGGTGCTCGATGCGAGAGATGAATTTGCGGAACTGGTCCAGTCGGCGCTTGACCTGAAGAAGCGAGATGGATCGGGTGAGAATGACGAGCCTCTTAAGGGCAGGACACTGGCAATGATATTCGAGAAAAGCAGCACCAGGACGCGCGTCTCTTTTGAGGTCGCGATGAACCAGCTTGGCGGGAGGTCGCTGTTCCTCAATCCGCAGGACACCCAGCTCGGAAGGGGCGAGACGATCTCGGACACGGCGAGAACACTGAGCAGGTACGTTGACTGCATCGCCTACAGGGCCTTCGACCACGAGATGGTGCTTGATCTAGCGAGGAATTCCTCCATCCCGGTGATCAACGCACTCGATGATCTCGAACACCCTTGTCAGGCCCTAGCGGATGTCGTGACGATTGCCGAGAGGAGGACGCCCAGGGGATTGAAGCTGGCCTACGTCGGTGACGGGAACAACGTCTGCAACTCCCTTCTGCTCGCATGTTCAATCACCGGCATCGACATCTCGGCTGCCTGTCCTGAGGGGCACGAGCCGGATCAGGGCATCGTCGAAGACGCTCGGAGGCTGGCCTCGCGAGCGGGGTCCAGGTGCGACGTCTTGAGGGACCCGAGAGAAGCCGTCCACGAGGCCAACGTGATCTATACGGATGTATGGGTCTCCATGGGAGACACAGATGGCGAGAAGAGGCTCGAAGCCTTCAGTGAATACCAAGTGAACTCGGATCTTGTCGCGCTGGCCTCCCCCGACTGCCTAATAATGCACTGCCTTCCCGCGCACCGGGGACAGGAAATCACCGGTGAAGTGATTGACGGCCCCCAGTCAATCGTGTTCGACCAGGCTGAGAACCGCCTCCACGCGCAGAAGGCCTTGCTCCTCGCTTTGCTCAGATGAGATCATTCCGAGCCAAAGAACCCTCTCAGAACCGGGTGCATCTCCATCATCTGTTCTCTGCCCATCGCCTCGTAGAACTGGATCAATATGCCCACAGCTAGCAGAACCCCCGTTCCGCTGGCATTTCCGACAGTCCCTAACAAGTCTGCACCCGCGGCCAAGGAGCCGACAGCCGCTCCGCTAATGACCGTCACCACGGGGATATACCTTTCCAGCACTCTCCTGAGAACTCGCGGGTCCCGCCTGAACCCTGGAATCTGCATCCCGCTACCCTCAATCTGCTTGGCAACCGCTTCCGGTCCCATGTTTGTAGTCTCGATCCAGAACTTGGCAAAGATTATCGAGCCTACGACCATCACCCCCACGTAGATTAGAAGGTGAGCCACCACCTGCACATACGAGTGGCCTCTCAGGAGGTGTTCATAACTGTCTGGACCTAAAAGCGGAAGGAGCCAATCACCCACACCCATCACGGTCGAGAGGTAGTAGGCCACTCCCGTCATGGGCGTCGTACGCGAGATACCTAAAGCCTCCGCGTCCGCTGCCGACGTTGGGTATGAACCAATCATCCAGTTCTGTCCAACAATGGGCCAGTCCGGGTTGTTCCAGAAGAGGAGGGAGAACATGCTCACGTTTGCCAGCACGGCCGCCATCAGTATGACCGGTATGTTGGATGCATAGATGAGACGTATCGGATACCTCCCCCTGGCACCTCGGGCAGCGCCGTGCGCCAAGGGAAGCTCGATTCTCATGGACTCCGCATAGGCCACGATGAGGAAGATAACCATGGTTCCCACCAAGGCAATCACAGGATTCGGATCCTGGAGGAGAATCTGCTCAAGACCTCCCTGGGAAACACCAGAAACGCTCATGTTGTTGAGGTACCACATCGTCTTCGGTATGGTCCCCGGGGGCACCCCCCCAGCCTCAGCGGGTATCCAGTTGAACGTGCCGACGAAGATCTGCTGAGAGACTCCGCCAGCAATGAACAGGCTGACGCCGCTTCCTATGCCCCATTTCGAGACGACCTCGTCCATCAGGAAGACCAGATAGCTACCGATGACCAGCTGGCCCACTATCAGAGAGTTCGCCATCATCTCTCCCTGTCCTGGGGCGAACCCCTCCATTCTCGAAACGAAGTCCCCCGAGGGATGAAGGAAGCCGAAGACCTGTGGTATGGCTTCCACGACTATCATGATGATGACGAGGAGCTTCTGTGTGCCCTGGTACACGGACTTGTCTTCGTCGTTGGTCAGGTCAAGCTTGATGATCTTCGATCCCGCGAAGAGCTGCATGATGATGGACCCGGTCACGATTGGACCTATGCCCAGATGCATCAGCGAGCCCTGTGCCCCAGCCAGGATAGCTCGGAGACTCGCGAATACATCTATGGTTTCTGCCGGGTCAAGACCGTATATGAATACGTTGGTCAGAGCGAAGTACAGGACGAGGATGAGAACGACCCAGAGCATTTTGGTCCTGAAGTGGACATGCCCAACGGGCTTCGCAACCGCGGGGAGCCTGTCCGTGATGGGTTTCAGGGCGTATAACCTGCTCTTTCCCTCTTCGACCATCAGTCGTTCCTCTCCGATTCCTCCGTTCCTGACGTGACTACTTCTCCTCCTGCCTTCTGGACTTTCTGGGTGGCGGATTCGGATGCTTCGCTAACGATTATCTTCATCTTTGTCCTGACCTGCCCTCGCCCAAGCAGCTTGTCTATCCCCATCTTCCCCAGGTCCACAGTGACGATGTTCTTGGACTTCTCTGCGAACCCCTCTACTGTGATCTCATCGAGCCTCTCCTCAACCTCTGCGAGATTGATTGTGTTCTTCTTCACCACAAGACTATGATGTCTCTTGAAGCCGTGGTCACCGAAATAGGGGTCTTTCATCTTGACTGCAGTCATGTACTTGTGCTTGTGAAGACCGGCGTTACCTCTGCCTCCTCGCTTGCCAGCGCCTCTGCCTGCCTTCTTGCCTCTTCCGTGAGTCCTCTTCGCTCTGAATTTCGATGTCCTTCCCATTCTCAGCCCTCGTGAACGAACAGCATTCTGGTCAATAGGTCATTAATTTTTTCCCCTCGGTATCCGAGAGACCCACCGAGCGTATATGGCTTCTTGATGCCCTCGAAGCCCTTCAGTGGCGGGTGGAGTCGCAAGACCGGACCGAGCCCGCTCAGCGAACCCATGCCCTCATCTCCTTTTGCGACAGCCTTTGCAAACGCGATCACTGATTTGAACTTGGAGTTCTTCTTGACGTATGAGTCTGTTATCTTCTCGCCAGCGGCCGAACCTCTGGTGACAAGCATTCTGGCCAGGGTTTCCGGCTGGATCTCGCCCCAGGTTATGTAGTCCTTCGCCTTCTGGAGCATCCCGTTGTATTGTGGATTTTCCGGGATGACGACACAGTGGTTTGACTTGTTCAGCCTGAGGAATCTCATCGTGTCGGCGATATCCTTCGAGATATTGATAGTGCCTCTGATCCTGATGACCGCGTATGTCATTCAGACTTCTCCTTTGCTTTCTCTCCTTCCTCCCCCTGTGCCTCCGAGGTCTTCTTCTCCTCTTTCGGTTCACCCTCGGTCTCCACGGGTTCTGACGTGTCGCCTTCTGCCCGAATTTCGGTTGGTCCGGAGACTATGCACAGGATTTTGGATTGCTCTTCAGACATCTTCATGGCGCCCGTTTGCTTCAGTGCATCGAACGCGGCGAAAGCGTAGTTCACCGTGGTCCTGGAGTGTCCCTTGGTGAAGCCCCAAGCGTCCTTAATGCCCGCCAACCTGAGTATGCTCCTCGCAACGCCTCCCACGGCGAGGGAAATGCCCCTCGGTGCGGGTTTCAGAACGACCTCAACCGATCCGCTCTTGCCCTTGACTTGGAACGGAAGGGAGTGTGCTCTTCCACACCCGCATTCCCAGGATCCGCAACCCCTCTTCACTTCGACAACGTTTAGCTTCGCAGCATCTATCGTCTTCCTTATTGCCGGGCCAACCTCTTTCCCCTTGGTCCTTCCCAGCCCCACGTAGCCATCCTCATTGCCGACGACGGCCACGATAACGAAGTTGACCCTCCGTCCGCTGTCCGTCATCCTCTGGACCATGTTAACGTCAAGAACCTCATCGCCAAGATTGGGGAGCAGGATGTCCACGATCTGTGGCTCCTTGAGCGGAAGGCCTGTATCCAGCGCTTCCCTCATGCTTGATATCTCCCCGCGGAAGACCATCTTCCCGAGCCTTGTCTTGGGCTGCCAGTCCGGTTTATACCTCATTTGCCGTCCTCCATCTTGGACATCACTGCCTCAAACGCCTTGACAGCGTCCTCGCCGATATGTTCTCCTCTTGTCCTCTCTTCGCTCGGGAGTATCTCCTCGCCGCAGGGTATCTGGAGGCCTGCGTCCAACAGCCCCTTCAGTGAAGCGAAGACCCTGGACCCTTTCGTAGGCACGTGCAAGCCCATGTCGAGCACGGCCTTCTCTACGCCATTCTCAAGCGCCCTTCTGCCAGCCAGATATCCAGTGAGATAGGCCGCCGGGATACTTGACGTCGATCTCTCCCAACCCAGCTTCCTGAGCTCGGTCGAGACCGCCGAACTGAGCACTCTGTCACCGGTGGGGTCGTAACTCATGACTTGGACCGACGTGCTCCTATTGGAAGCTCTGACGACAGCCCTCGGCAGACCGGACCTCAGCAACCTCGACCTGAGCCTATAGTCCGTCCTTCCCTCGCGCCTCCTCCGGAATGCCACTCTTTTTCTCGGACCCCTGACCATCATTCATCCCCCTTAAGATATCCGCCTGACCTAAGGTGCGTCTCGAGGTGCGATTTGCTCTTAAAGACTCCGCCCTTCGCCTGGAGATAGAACTTCCTGTAAGTCGATACGTCTATCTTCCCCTCGTCTCGGAGTTCACGCAGTCTTTCCCTTATCGGCCGGATGGTCTGAATCCACCTTTCCTTCTTCGGCTTCCTGGCCTTGCTGGTGCCCTTCCGGCTTCCCTGGCCTCTGCCTCTCCCCTTCTTCCTCTGGCCTCTGTAGTATCTTGTCCGGCCTCTGGAGATCCCTTTCTTCTGCTTAGCCTTTATCGTTCCTGCATCAATCTGGATTTGGATGTCTGTTCTTGTTATGGCATCGGCTACATCTTCCATTCGGAGCGGGTCGATCCACACCCTGTTGACCCCGCACTTAAGAAGACTGGCTGCCATTCTCCTCTGATTCTTCAGGTTCATGAACCATGCTCCTGTTCAGTATGCGGATTCCAATCTCGTCTGCTCTTGCCTCAATCTCAACACGCTTCCTGGTCCCCACCGAGTGCCCGATGCGAGCCGCTTGGGTCTTCGGATCGAGCACTTCTAGTTCTTTCACATTGTGGATGAGGGCATCCCTAAAGCCTGAAGGATGGAGTCCTCTGGCCTTTCGCGGTGATCGATATCCGACCGACACCATCTTGGGTCTGTACTTCAACCCCTTTCTCATCTTTGAATGAAGGCCGCGTGGTTTCCTCCAGCTCTTGCCCAACTTCTTGTACCTAAACCACTCCTGTCTCCTGAACGCGGGTCTCTTCCGCTTCTGCTTCTCTCTGACCTTGAGAAGCAGCTTTGTCTCATCATCCAGAACGGGTTTTATCTTTGGTCGTACCGCCTCTTCCTCTATGATCTCGATTTCCTCTTCTTCCTCTTTCAGACGACTCCTCAGTCTCTTCCTGAGTTCAGCGACTGTCCCTTCCGTATCGAGCCCTTGGGACTCGCACATCTCGATGAGCTCAGCCTTTCTGGCCTTGCCTATCTCCGTCAGCGTTGGCGGTTCTGCCTTCCTCTCGACCTTCTTAGCCTTCTTCTCACTCATTCTCCTGCACCTTGGGTTTCTCTGTTATGTATACGCCGTCCTGAAAGACTCGAGGATCGAATCCTTTTATCTTTGTGGCCTGCTCGATATTCGCGGCCGACTGACCCACGTCCTCTTTGCTGTTACCCTTAAGTTTCACAGTGTCCCCTTTGACCGTAACCTCGGTCTCACCCATTATCCTCGCCGTCCTGGGATGCCTTTCTCCCAAGAAGTTCTCAATCAGCACGATACTCCGTTCCTCATTCACGGAGACCTTCATCGGGAAGTGAGCGTAGACAATCCTCATTTCGCACTCGAATCCCTTCGCCGTGCCCAGCATCATGTTCCTTATGTGGGATGCAAACGTTCCCACCAAAGCCGCTTCCTTCTTCTTCGGGAACTCACATGACACCACGATCTCATCCCCGTCCTTGTCAACGGAGACCAGAGGATGGAAGAAACGTCTCTCTACGGTGGATCCATGGCTCGAGATAGTGACCTTGTCCTCTTCGACGGCTGCGTCGACACCGTCAGGGATTCCGATTCTTTTCTCAATCCTTCCTGATACTGGCATTGATAGCACCTAATACACAAACGCGAGCAGCTTTCCGCCAACACCGAGCTCCTTGGCCCTCGAGTGAGACAGTACACCTTCCGTCGTCGTCAGAATGAGGACACCGAAGTTCTGGGCGGGCAGGAACCTTGACTCGTACTTCTCGAGATTCACCCTCTTCACGGAGAAGCGGGGCTTGATGACACCACAGTTGTTTATGTTTCCGTTCAGTTCCACCTCGAAGATTCCAGACTTGCCATCCTCTATGTATTCGAACTTCCTGATGAACCTGTTCTCCTGCATCACCTTGAGTACTCTGGCTATGAGTTTCGAGGATGGCCTAATCAAGCACTTCCTCTTCCCAGAGAGTTCCGCATTCCTTATGCGAACCATGGCATCGTTCAATGGATCATGCTGCACGCCTATCACCTATGAGTACTTCCTGAAGCCGAGCTCGAAGGCAACTTCGCGGAAGCATTGGCGGCAGAGATAGATTCTGCTCCTTCTGATGATGCCCCGCTTGCGCCCGCATCGCTTGCAGCCTCTCTTCCTTCCGAACTCCTTCTTCGGTTTCATCCGACTACCTCAATCTCAAACCTGTCCTGTATGAACTGAATCCCTTCTTCACGGGTCACTCTGTGCCTAATCGGGATCTTTGACGTTCTTCTCCTTCTCTTGGTCACCCGGTAGCCAGGGCGCTTTAGACTAACGGAGACGTCCATCCCGAAGATTCCGATCTCGGGATCGTACTTCATCTCCTCGAACTCCGTGTAGTCAGGGACACCGAACGAGAAGTTCCCCTCAGGGTCGAAGTTATAGTTCGCGAGTCTGTTGTTCTTCACCCAAAGGGCTCGCTTGAGGAAATCCTCAGCCTTCTCGCCCCTCAACGTCACCTTGCACCCAATCGGCATGCCTTCTCTAATGCCAAGATCCTTGTTCGTCGTCTTTGAAATGGTCTCTACTGGCCTCTGGCCTGTGAGCATTTCGAGAACCTTCTGAGCCTTGATGAGTCTCTCTCCTGCCTCGCCTACGCCGATATTGACCACGGTTTTCTCGATTCTTAAGCCTCTCATATCACTCACTTATTCGTCTAGACGACCTTTGTTTCTGGTATCTTAATCTCAGGGGATTTCTTGCCCACGACGAAGACGTTTCTGAAGGAAGTGCTGAAGCCCTCCTCGAACGTGACCTCGTTCTCCCTCGGGTTTCTGGATTCCTCGTATTCCTTGAGCTTGACTAGCTCCCCAACATGCTTCCCACCAACAAGGAGGGCGACGTTTCCTTTCGTCAACTCATAGTGGTCCATTATCTTCTGGTCAGGAACGCTGATCTTCAAGACATCTCCAGTCCTGTATGCATTCTTGTCGAGGAGGATGTTCCTGCCGTCGAACATGTTGAGCTGAATCCTTCCGCCTCTCACGGTAGTCTTCCCCTCGATTCTCGAGAGCTTCCATTTCGCCTGTTTGGCGTCTATTCCAACTAGTCGAAGCCTGCCTTTCGTGTCGATCAGCATCCTGAAGTGCTCCTTCTTCTGCTCGAACGAGAGGACATCCATCAGACCGACGCCTCTCTTCAGGTCCCTCATGGGCTTCCCGTCTACTCGAACCCCTCTAGATGAAAGGAGCATCCTCGCTTCTCTGGCACTATCGCAGTAGTGGAGCGTGTCCCTCAGGATGATCTGCAGGGGAATCGACTCTTCCAAGCCGTGGGGTCCTGGTCTCGGTCTTGCGACCCATTTGTGCTTCTTCCTTGGAATCATCCAACTCCTTGGTGACGCCAGTCGTTTCAGGTGTTTCTTCATTCTCTATCTCCCAGCGCTTCGAATTTTTCTCTCCTCACAGGGTCGGAGAGATCCAGCTTCGTTATTATCAAGTTTGACGGATGGATCTTCTTTCCGATCTGGGTACCATCCGCTTTCTTTCTCGTCAGCCCTTCGATTGTAATCGTCATGCTCTTCGTGTCCGTCGTGGCAATCTTGCCCTCGTGACCCCTGTCGGTCCCACGGGTGATACGCACGGTGTCCCCCTTGCGGACGGGTACAGCGCGCGGGTAGGCCTTCTTCTCGTCTCCGAGATACTTCTCGGATAGATGGGCAGACATCCTCTTCCTCCTCGTATGCCAGGGGGCTGTGTATAGATCCTTTCTCTGCTTTCTAGCCTTCCCGCTTTTCATCGTTACACCCTCATACTATCATCGATGCCGTCGCAGCGATACGAGGCCATCTTTCGGCAGCTTCCCTCGCCACGGGGCCTTTGATGTCCGTGCCCTTCGTCTCGCCCGTGGGCGTTGTAATCACCACGGCATTATCCTCAAACTGAACCATCACTCCGTCCGATCTTCGGAACGGCCTTCTCTGTCTGACTATGACGGCATACACAAGCTGTTTCCTCATCTCAGGCGTCCCCTTCTTCACGCTCACCACAAGTAGATCGCCGATTCCGGCGCTCGGATACCGTCTCAACCGTCCGTGATACTTGGGGACCTCCACGATCTGGACGACCCTCGCTCCAGTGTTGTCTATGCAATCCAGATACGCTCCCTTTGGGAGGCCTCTTGTCTGTCTTCCGGCTATCCCCTTCATTCGGCTAGTCCTCCCTCTTCTCGATCGCCACGTATGTTACGGTCTTGCTGAGCGGGCGGCATTCCATTATCGCCACGCTGTCCCCACGCTCGATCTCCAGACACGGGGGGCTGTGAGCCACGTATTCCCTTGTTCGCTTCTCGTATCTCTCGTACTTCGGTATCAGCCTGATGTACTCTCTTTCCACGACTATCGTGTTCTTCATCTTGCTGGATTTCACCTTGCCTTTCAGGGTCTGACCCCTTACTGGAAGATTCCCGTGGAAAGGACAGTGAGCATCATCGCAGCTCTTCTTTGGAGTGGGAACGTCCATTCCGATATCTCTCGCCTTCTTCTTCGGCATGTTTCACCTCGCTCGCTTTGTCCTGTCTTCCGGACGGTGGAGGAGCCTCGCTCCGTCTATGTCAACACCTCCATCGATATGGAACCTGAATAGCGTTCCTTGCTTCGGTACGGTCTTTTCCACGTCCTTCACGTCAATCACTACCGTGTTCTTGGTCTCGTCCACAACAGTCCCCCTGAACCCAACAAGGTTACTGCAAGTCGAGCTGATGACCTCTGCTTCCAGCCCTATCAACTCATGTTTGTGGAGCATCGTAGACCTCTTCATATCATCTGACTTCGACTGTGAACCCTATATCCTCCAGGGCAAGCTTGACTTTCTTCTTGTGTTCCCCCTGGAGCTCGATTCGTCCGTCCTTCACTGTGCCACCTGCAGCGCACTTCGTCTTCAGCCTCTTTGCCAGGTCATCGATGTCGATGTCGGCGGCATCGATTCCCTCGACAATCGTGACCATCTTTCCATAGCGCCTCCTGTCGCTGTAGATTTTTATGCGCTGCTGTTCCCTGGCTATCTCTTCGCACATGCACAATTCTTGTGGAAGCCCACAAACTGGGCAGATCCCAGCCATTATTTCTTTTCCTCCTTGACTGCCTCCTCTCCTTTCGTCTCCTCTTCCTGGATTATCGTGAGTAATCGTGATATGTTGGACCTGATTGCCCTAATCCTTCCCGGGCTTGCTGGAGCACCGCCCATTGCTGCGACTCCTCTCTCGTGCATGAGGTCATTCCTGAGCTCTTTCAGCTTCTTTTGCCTCTCCTCGATGTTCATCTCCCTTATCTCGCTTGTCCTCAGCAGCGCCATTCTCAACCTCCTTGGTTTCCGCTTTCTCCTTCACTTCTTTCGGCTTGGCCTTCTTATCCGAGACTTCCTCTTTCGGGATGGGTTCTGCCTCAACTGCAGGGGCCTCCTCGACATCCGTCGGTTCGTCTGCCGCAGGTTCTTCCGCCTCATCTCTTGGTTCACGGTCGATTATGTCGATTTCATCTGGAAGCCTCGCCCTTGGGTCCATGATCATGACCTTCACTCCAATGACTCCGAGTTTGACCTTGGCAATGGCGAACCCCTCTCTCATCCAGAGCTGCTTGGGCTCCCCACAGAACTTGATGTGCCCAGCCTTGAACTTCTCCATCCTGTGCCTCTGGCCTGTTATCTTGCCTGAGATGACCACAAGGCATCCTTTGGCTCCAGCACCCATTATCCTCCTGACTGTCGAGTGCCCCGCTCTCCTGAAGTGCCAGCCCCTCTCGAGGGCACTCGCCAGCTTCTCGGCCATTATCTGCGAATTGAGGCTTGCGTCCTGCACTTCCTGGACCTCGATTTGGGGATTCTCAAACCCGAATCTCGCTTCAACCGCCTGAGTGAGGCGTTTTATCGTGGCTCCCTTTCTTCCTATGACCAATCCAGGTCTCTCAGTGATGAGTGTGACCCTGTATCCCATCGGAGTCCTCTGAATGTCTAGACCGCCGAAGCCCGCTCTCTGTGTCTTCGCCATGAGGTACTCCTTCAGGAGTATCCTGCGGATTTTTTCTTCTACGATCTTTCTCTCGTTCGCCAAACTATTCCTCCTCGCTCCTGAGTATGACCTCGATGTTGACCGTCTCCTTGTTCCAGGGCGTGCTTCTCCCCCTCGCTCTCGCCTTGAATCCCTCGATCCGCCGACCGGGATGGGCCGCGATGACCTCGATTCTCATTGTCTCCGGGTCGAGCTCGTTCATCTCTGCGTTCGATTGCGCGTCCTTGAGAACCTTGAGTATGGCCTTAGCAACGCGAACTGGGTAACCTCCCGTAACTCCGCCCTTCTTGTGAGAAATCGTCTTCTTGTATCTTCTATAGGGGATAATCCTCCTCTTCTCGATGACCTCCTCGAGGAGATCCTTTGCCTCCTCGACGTTCATCCCCCTAAGTGCTGTGCACACTTCGACCGACTTCTTCGGCGATATCGGAATCTCCTTCCCGATTGCCTTTGCGATGTCTTCTTCTTCCGGTGTTGCGGTGTAACCCATCATTCTCCTCCTACTTCAGTGGCATGTACTTGGATGATCGCGTAGCTCCCACGCCTGGTCCCGAATGTTTCACGGGCTTCCTGGTGAGGGCGAACTCGCCAAGATAGTGGCCAATCATCTCTGGTTTGATGTCGACCCTGACGAACTCTTTCCCGTTGTATACATCTATCCTCCTTCCGACGAAGTCAGGGAGGATGATTATCTCTCTTCTGTGAGTCCTCAACACTTCCTTCTCGTTCGTTCTGACCTTATCTACGAACGTCTTCTGCTCGTCGTTGAGCCCCCTGTTGATGGTCCTCCTCGCTCTTGCTGGCAAAAGCTCGACGAACTTGTCGAAGGGCATCTCCTGCAGTTCTGGAAGGCTGTATCCTCTGTAGGTGAACTCCTTCCTCCTTCGAATCTCAATCGCACCCTCCTTCTTTCTCGTCCGCCTTCTGGCGGCTTTTGAGGAACCTGAAGTCTTTGTCTTTGCCATCTCATCTCCTCTGCTTCTTCTTCTTCTTTGAGGACAGCCTTCCGACCTTCCTTCCCGGCGGTGCATTAGCCGAAACAGTGCTCGGCTTACCCACATGCTGGTGGCTGCCTCCTCCGTGGGGGTGGCTCACAGCATTCATCGCGACACCGCTTGTCTTGAACGGGGCTTTCGCTCTGCTCCTGAGGGCCTGCACCTTCTTGCCAGCCTTCGCGAAGGGTTTCTCTCCTCTCCCGCTTCCCGCAACGACGCCAACCATGGCTCTGCATTTCGGATCGAACGACCTGAACTTCCCCGATGGGAGCCTCACGACTGTCCTTGTACCGTGGCTGAGGATCATGGCGGCGGTTCCGGCCGAGCGAGCGAACTTGCCTCCGTCTCCCGGCTTGGACTCTACATTGAAGATAAGGGTGCTCTCAGGAATCCTACCAAGGGGGAGGACATGACCGCGCTCCACTGAGACCTTCCCGATGCTGACGGTCTCGCCGATCTGGAGGCCATCAGATGCAAGCATGAACACATCATTCCTACCAAACCTCACCTTGGCGAGTGGGGCGGTGTGGCCCGGGGAATGGACGAGGTCCACGACCACTCCATCAAGGTCATCTATCTTGGGCAGATGAACCGGTCCCCTGTGCCGATGGCTGGGTGAGGAGTATGTGCGGGAGCCCTTGCCCCTTCTCTGCGTTCTCAGTCTCTTCCCCATTCAGAACACTCCAATCCTGTCACCGACGTCCTTCGCAGAGTAGCCTTCCTTGAGCTTTATCACGGCGTGCTTCCCATCCTTTCTTATCTTCGTGTTGACCTTCTCCACCTTGACTTCGAAGAGGCTTTCAAAAGCCTCCCTAATCTCCCTCTTGGTCGCGGATCTCTTAACAATGAACTCGAGCCTGTTCCCATCCCTGAGGTCCTGCTTCGCCGTGCCGTCGATGCCAGTCATAGTCTTCTCTGTGACGTAGGGATGCAGGAGGATCTCGAACTCGCTACCCTTCACCATGCTCTCAACTCCTCCAGAGCGCTCTCACTGAAGAGGACGAGCCTTCCCGGTTCTCCTCCTGGAGCTAGAATCTCAGTGTTCAAGTGCTTCGAGGTGGAGACATCCACGCCCGGTATGTTTGTGAATGCACGGCTCGATTCTGAGCTGGATGAGAGGGCAACGAGTACGCTCCGGGGCCGTCTGTACCTCCTCGACCTCATCTTTCCGCGGCCCGCCCGGATCTTCTTCTTGCTTGCACGGAGCACATCATCATAGACCTTGATAGATTGTAGAAGCTCTGTGGCTTCCTGTGTCGTCTTCAGGACCTCGATGTCGTCCTCAACAACTACTGGAAGCGTCAGATCAGCTTCGAAAACATGTCCGCGCTTCACCACGAGCCCGGCGTCCTTGGTCGCGGCGAGAGCCGATGCCCTTGCCATCGCTCTCTCCTTCCTGTTTATCTTCTTTGACCAGTCATGCTCGGGTCTTGGCGGATGCGCTTTCCTGCCCCCAACAGTGCCCGGAGACTGCGCCCCCGTGCGCTGCCCTGTCATTCTCTGGACGCGAGAGACTCCTCGACCCTTTCCCCACGTGGAGACCGCATGTCTCATGCCCGACCTGGGACTCGGACCGTATGACTGCCGCCTGTTGGCCTGGGCCGAGACCACGGCTCTCCGTATGAGATCCGTCCTGATGCTGGTCATGAATACTTCTGGAAGTTCGATGGTTCTGACTACTTCCCCCTCGACCGAGTAGACATTCACTTCGTTGTCCTTCTTCTTAGCCATCAAGCTCCCTGCTTCGATGTTGTTGATATGTATTCAAGATCAACCTTGTCAACCGGTGAAAAGGTTGGCCTTATTGCGTTCCTCAGTCTTACCAGTCTCTTCGTCGGACCGGGGACCGAACCGTGAAGGAGGATGTAGCCGTTCCTCACAGCGCCGTACGAAAGGAATCCTCCTTCGGGCGTGATTCTCTCTCCGTTCTCCCCTATCTTAAGGACCCTTTTATTGTACTCTGTCCTCTGGTGATATCCAACCTGTCCAGCTTGCGGAACGGTAGGCCTCGTATACCCCGGTCTGAACGTCCCGGTCGTTCCGACGCCTCTTCGCTTCTTGCTGTCCTTGTGCGAGAGGAGCTTCGTTCCCCATCTCTTGTGATGACCACCGAAGCCCTTGCCCTTCGTTACCGCTGCGACATCAATGACATCCCCTTCTCGGGTGAAATCCTGGATATCGAGATCCTTCCCAATGATGGTCTTCGCGTACTCAAGCCTCTCCTCAATCGTCCCTCCACCGATTCTGTTCTCCATGATCTCAGGCGATTTCTTGGGAACACCTGTGACCAGATATGGCTGAGTGTACACAAGCACTCTGACCTCATCCACCTTGACTGGGTCAACCTCCTTCCACGCCTTGTCGGTATCGTACTTCTTCGGTACTGGGAGCCTCTTCCTGAGATGCTTGTCAAGCTTCTGGGACCAGATTTCGGTGACTGTTTTAAGTCCGTAAGGCGTGTCCTTGTACAATCGTACGGCAGCGACCTTCATCGGAGGGACCTCGATAACCGTGACAGGGACTTGAACCTCCTGACCACTGGTCGTGCTCGATTTCCTGTAGTCCACGACAAGCGCATGAGTCATTCCAGCCTTGTATCCTGCGAACCCTTGGACTCTGGGGCCATCGCTGATATCGGGCCAAGATGAGAATTTCGGGATCTCACTCGCGGCCCGCTTACGGGGAGAATACCCCATGGAGCCATGTCTGGGCCTGTGTCTTTTCGGCATTCTGGCTTCTCCGATTCGGATGCTCCGAGTTGAGCCCTTGACCGTGGCGCCTCAAGTATATCCCCAAAAGCAGTGGGACATATCGTTGGGTTCCTTGTTCACCCAGGGCGTCTGGCCAAGGCAGAGCGTCAGTCAGATGATAGCAGTCCTATATAACACTTATGCACTGTGGCCAGTCGTCACACGCGAGCCAGTGGAATCGGGTTAACTGCGCTTGGGGTCGATTCTGTCGATCATCGACGGCCTCAAGAGACGCATTCGTGCGGCCCCGTTCCTCACGTCAACAGCGATTCCGCGTGGAACACCTGGGAGTATCAAATCTGATAACAAGGCAGTCACCTTTATACACGCCTTTCAACAACTTATTGAGCAAGGGGCTGTGCGATTCGATGGGAGACGAGAAGAGGATAGAATGTCCCCGCTGCGAGGCGAAGCTGGAAGCGAATAGCAGGTTCTGCAATTACTGCGGTCATTCTCTTGCAGAGACGGGAATGAAGAAGGCTCCTCGAAGGAAAATTGGACCCATCTCGGCGAAAAAGCGGGTTCTGATACTCATCTCCAGTGTGGAAAAAGCGTTGAGGGCCGCGAAGAGAAGCGGTGCAGAGATTGCCAGCATACACGTGGCTCTGGACCACGTGAGAAGGATACTGTCAGAAGAGAACTTCGAGGAGGCAGAGGGCAAGGCGAAGATCCTTCTTCGGAAGGCGAGAGAGGCCAATGTGAGGAGGAAGAAGGAGCTCATGATTCTCAACGCCAAGCTCATCGTCGACAAGGCTCGAGAGCTTGGTGCAGACGTTGCGACAGCCCACGACCTTGTCAAGAAGGCGGACATCGCTCTCGAAAACGGCATCTATGGCGATGTCGTCGAGTTCGTCAGAAATGCGAAGAAGGAGGCGGCAGAGGCGAAGAGAAAGAGAAGAGCCCGCCTGATGATCCAGAACTTCAAGCCAAAGCTCGACTATGCCTATGAAATCGGGGCAGACGTCGCTGTGGCCAGAGAATACCTCAAGAGCGCCGAGGAGTCTCTTGAAAGGGCGGTTTACGGGGAAGTCCAGGAATACCTCAAACTAGCCCGTACCGAGGTCAACGAGGTCAAGCGGTTCAAGAGGGCCTCAGATCTTGTCGAGAAAGCGGGAAAATCCGTGCATTCAGCCAGAGCCGCAGGGGCGGATACTAGCGAAGTCGAGGAGACACTCCACCAGGCTAAAGCCGCTCTCCAGAAGCGGGAATTCGATGAAGTAAAGAGCCTGACAAAGGAGGCTCAGAAGCAGGTAGACCGCACGACACGTCGATATGAAATCGAGGGTTCTCTCGAATCGATGTGCCAGGAGATCGAGTACATCAAGTCAATCGAGGTCGACATAACGCGGGCCGATGGCATAGCCGAGAAAGTCCGCGAGGCTCTGGAGAAGGGCGACAATAGCCGCGCTCGTAGATACCTGTCTCAGCTTAGAACCTGGCTCGCGAAGGAGAAGAGGAAACTCGGAGCCACGGATGAGGACATCCCCATCCAGATGCTCGGTGTGTCCAAGAGGCTGGGAGACATCAGGGAGATCGTTGACGAGATCCGAAAGGTCGGAGTCGACATCTCCTACGTCGAGGATCTCTTCGAGGAAGTGAAACAGGCCTTCCAGGGGAGGGACATCGCCAAGTCCGAGGAGATACTCTCGGAAATCGAAGAGATGGCGCTCAGTCTGAAAGAGTCGCTCACGATCGCTGCAAGGGACCTTCTGAAAAGGGCGAAGAAGCAGGCGGATGAGGCCAGAAAGGAGAACCTCAACATTGGGAGCGCCAGAGAAACGGTCAGGAACGGACTCAGAGCTCTTGAGGAGGGCCACATCGACGAAGCGCTCCAATACGCTGAGATCGCGCGGAATCTCGTTGACAGGGCGAAGAAGGAGAGAGTTGTTGACGTTGCAAAGGGCAGCCTCCTCAGAATGGAAGTCATGATCACCGACTCGAAGAAGCTTGGTCTAGACGTAGATGAGGCGGAGACCTTCTACCGCAAAGCGTCCATCGACTTCGAGAGGGGAGAATTCGAGAAGATCGAAGCCTTTGTTCCCAAAGTTGACCTGTCCGCCAAGAAGGCAAAGAGGTTGTTCATCATCACAAAGGCTCAGGACGAACTTGAGGGCGCATCGTTCGCCATCGATGACGTTGAGAGAATGGGGGCCGATGTCCCAGAGGCGAAGGACATCCTGAAGAATGCGAGAGAGGCTCTCTTCGAAGAGAACTACGATGCCGTCATGGAGCTTTCCAGAAGGATTCGGGACATAGTGGGAGAGGCCGAGAAGGAGAAGATCATCGAGCGGTTCGGGGCCAAGAGCCAGGGCATAGCCACGATGATCGCAGGAGCCAAGGCATTGGGCATCGACATCGAACACGCTCAGTCGCTCCTTGGCATGGCAGACGAGTACTTGGGGAAGCAGGAGATCATGCAGGCAAAGGATCTCATTCGGAGAGCGGAGGTATCAGCCGGGAAGAAGATCCAGGATTTCATCAAGGACAAGTATCCGAAGGTCTTCGTCAATATGCCCACGAAGGGCTTCCAAGCGGACGTGTGGAACCGCTTGATTCTGGAGATAATCAACGAGGGTAACCTCAGGTCCGAGAATGTCGACATACAGCTCAAAGGTGACTTCGAAGTCAGGGGCCTGGAGACTATCCCGAAGATAGATCCCAATGAGAAGAGGACGATAGAGGTGGGAGTCAAACCCAAGAGAGAGGGAGACCTCCCGGTCGATACGTCCGTCTCGTACCAGAGGCCTTTCGACAATCAGGTCTACGGTCATGATGAGACGAGGCAGCTCTCCGTCAAGGTCTATGGAACCTATGTCGTGGAGGATGTCTTCCTTGTCCACAACGATGGGAGGCTCATAGGCCATGAGACTAGAAAGCACCGCACGGATATCGATGAGGACATCTTTTCCGGTATGCTCACTATTGTTCAGGAATTCGTCAAGGATTCCTTCAAAACGAGAAGTGAAGGGGGGCTCAAGAGGCTCGACTTCGGCGGCAACATGATAGTCATCGAGAGGGGTCCTCACGTGTACCTCGCCTGCGTCGTAGCGGGAGATGAACCCACCTTCCTGCCCCTTCACATGGTCGAGACAATAGGCGAGGTCGAGGGTGGGTATGCCGACGTCCTGGAGAACTGGAGCGGTTTGCTCAGTGAGCTTGATGGGGTAGACGAGATAATCAGGAAACTGATGTATGTCTCCGACGCAGCTGGCGCCGACCTCGTCGGACTGGAAAAGAGCGGTGTTGTCCAGACTATCAGTGCCATAGAGGAGGCGAAGGAAGCGGGAGCGGACATCACTGAGGCCGAGACACTGATCCAGGATGCTATGGAAAACATGGACAAGCAAGACTGGAAGAAGGCCTGGAACCTCGTTCGAGATGCAGAGGATAGCGCCAATTCGGCGAGAGTCCAATACATAGCAATGGTCGAGGACCAGCTTGCAGCTGCCAAGGAGATAGTCGACAAGGCCCATGAGCTGGGAATAAGAATGGAGGAAGCAGAGGAGCTTTTTGAGATAGCCACTCAGGCGATCAACAGCGGGGAGTTTGCCACGATCGCATCCGTTACCGAAAGGATCAAGGACATCATGAGCAGAGGCGGCTTGGAGATCCAGAGACTCGAATCCGAGAAGAACATGCGCGAAGCAAGACTCCTTGTGGATGCAGCCAAGCAGGAAGGTCTCGACATCTTTGAGGCCGAGCGTCTTCTTAGATCTGCCGAATCGTCCTACCAGTCTTCCGATACTGAGGAGGTCTCAAGGCTACTCGCCTCCGTGGGAGGAGTCGTGGAGAAGTCGAGGAACAAGCGCTGGAAAGGTGAGATCGAAAGGAGAATAGGTTCGCTAGCCTCCGTTGTGTCCAAAGCTCGTGAGCTTGGCTTCGATGTGACTGAAGCCGATGACCTCATGGAGGATGCGAAGAGAGTGCTCGATTCTGACGATATCGACAAGATGGAGGCTTACCTCGAGCGGCTCGAGTCCCCTGTTGAAGGAATCAAGAAGAAGCTTCTCCTCGCCGAGGCCGAAGAACGCCTCAACGAGATCGCCACTCTCGTGAACAGGGCGAAGGAAGCGGGTCTGGGCGTTGACGAAGAAGTGCAATTGACCTCTGACGCTCGATCCCTGCTGGAGGATGGGAATCTAGATGAACTGGAGCGCATCGTCGAGGCAGCCGAGGGCTCTGCCAGGGAGAAGATAGACGAGTTTCTTAAGGAGAGAAGGCCCAGGCTCCACGTCCGCCTTCCGAAGAGAGGATTCCAGGACGATGCGTGGAACCAGTATCGTGTCGAAGTCGAGAATAGAGGAAATCTGGAAGCAAAGGATGTTGATGTCAGGCTCGACGGTGACTTCGAAGTGAAGGGTCTTGAACCCATTTCCGAGATAGATGTCAACGAGAAGAAGCACCTCGATGTGGGCATAAGGCCGAAGAAGTCGGGTGAAACACCAATCGATGCAAGCATATCCTACAGGCGTCCCTTCGATGACAAGATCTACGAGACGTTTGCCCAAGAGAACCTGAATATTGAAAACTCCGGGACGTATCTCATTGAGGATGTCTTCTTGATACACAACCAGGGCAACCTGGTCGTACGCGAGTCCAGGAAGTACAGGGAAGATCTGAACGAGAGAGCATTCAGCACGATGATCGGGGCAGTTCAGAGCTTCGTGAAAGACTCCTTCTCACAGCAGGGGAGCACTGGCCTTTCTAAGCTCGACTTCGGAGACAGCAAGGTCCTCATAGAGAGAGGGAAATCGGTCCATCTTGCCACCGTCGTCGTGGGGGATGAACCCAGGTTATTGCCGCTCTACATAATCGAGGTCCTGAAAGAGATTGAGGGGACTTATGGCGGGATTCTACACGATTGGAACGGGAGCATGGAAGGACTGGAGGGAATCCGAGAGATCGTTAGGAAGCTCCTCTTCATGAGTGAATTCCCAGGTGCAGATCTCGGCGCCCTCGATGATAGTATGATATCCAAGGCCTTCGGTCTTGGGAGGTCTACCGAGCGCACTCTCGCCCCGGACGAAGCCGAAAAGCTCATCATTGATATAACCAGGGAAATAGAAGAGATGGGCTACGAGGATATCTGGAAGAAGGTTGCTGAGTCAATGCCAACGGAGGACGAGGGAGAGATGCATCCTGGCATGTCCCGGGACAAAGCCTACTCTACGCTCAGCGTGGAGATTCTCAAATCCGAGGTTGGAGAGCTGGATGACGAGGAAAGGCTTAGGGATTATCTGGATCTCATAAACAGGGTCACAAGTGCGGTTGCGAAGGCTCGGTCTGAGAATGGAGTGGAATCCAACGTCCCCGTTCTCGTTGCCGTGCTTCCCGACACTCAAGAGATCAGGGAAACGGTGGAGACCTTCGAGAAAGTGATCAAAGGCGAGGCCAACATACGGGAATTGGAGACTGTCCCCGTGGACGACGAATGGGACGGGCTCAAGATTGAGGCAATCCCCCACTTGGACATGATTATGGGGAAATACAGGTTCTGGGCCAAGAAGATTGAGACGCTGCTCAAATCCCAATCGGCCTGGAAAATCAAGAGAGGGCTCGACAAGGGTGCGTACTTCCTGGGAATCGAGGGGCAGAGCGTGGAAATCAACCCCGGCATGGTCTCGTTCGAGATTCTATTGCCAGACAACGTCGTGAGACAGAAGTTCAATGGCGGAAGCTTGTACGTCAGTTTCCCTCAAACCGGAAAGACGAGCGATTCTGGACCTTCTCCCGGGGTGACGGAGAGAGCCGAGTCCGACGAGGCGGACGAATCGTCCATCGCGACCGAGATTGTTGGGAGAATACTGGAAATGAGGAAGGACATGAATCTCGAAGATGAACAGCAGGTCGAAGTCAAGATATCCGCGAATGAAGGGCTCCTTGTGGAGCTCGAATCTCAGAAAGATAGAATCGTTCAGGAGACAAATTCGAAGTGCGTCGAATTCGTTACCAAGGAGAGCATAGAGGGCGAGGATGGATACACAATCGAATGGCAAGTTGCTGACGAAACATTCATGATTTCCTTGAGGCGATCGCAAGGAATAGGCAGCGCCGCCTGAGGAAAGTCTTTATCCGAGATGATATATCAAACACCGAGTGGCCGGGGTGGGGTAGCCTGGTTATCCTCAGGGACTGTGGATCCCTTGTCCCGAGTTCAAACGAATCCCAGTGAGGGCTGGGGTTCTGGAATTCTCGGTCCCGGCCCTCGCAACTATCTGGTCAACAGTTAAATACATGGTCTTGGGTATAGACCAGTTGCGGCCGCACCGATGAAAAAAGTGCAGTTGCGTCGGAATACCTCACAGGAGGATTGCGATGATAAAGCAAGCCGAGAAAGAATACAGTCCGTATGAGCTTGAGACGAGGATAAGAGACTTCTGGAAGAGATCCAAGGCGTATCGCAAGACCAAGCAGAGCAGAAAGGAAGGCGAGGACTATTTCTTCTTGGACGGGCCTCCATATACAACCGAGTCTGCGCACCTTGGAACCGCTTGGAACAAGATAATCAAGGACCTGATTATCCGCTTCAGACGGATGCACGGATACAATGTCAGGGACCAGCCTGGCTATGACATGCACGGCCTGCCAATCGAGGTCCAGGTCGAGCGTTCCCTCGGCATCATGAACAAGAAGCAAATCGAGGAGCTGGGAATCAAGAAGTTCGTGGATACCTGCAGGGATTTCGCTCTGCAATTCCAGGAGAAGATGACCCAGCAGTTCGAGGAACTGGGCGTCTGGATGGACTGGGACAAACCCTACAGGACGATCGAGAATTCATACATAGAGGGCGCATGGTGGACGATGAAGAAGGCCCACGAGAAGGGACTGCTTGACCAGGCCCAGAGGGTTCTTCAATGGTGCCCGAGGTGCGAGACGGCCCTTGCGGAGGCTGAGATCGAGTACTTCGACGAGACCGACCCGTCGCTCTTCGTAATGTTCCCCCTCGTCGACCGCGAGGACGAGTACATGCTCGTTTGGACGACAACTCCGTGGACGCTTCCCGCCAATCTAGCCGCGGCCGTTCACCCGAACCTGAACTACGCGAAGGTGCTGGTCACACGTGAAGGCAGCCGCCAATACGTATGGCTCTACGAGGGAAACGTCGAGCAGGTGATGGGCAGCACGCCGGACGTCCTGAACTATGATGTGAAGGAGACTGTATCTGGTAAGGAACTGGTCGGCCTCGAATACAAGCATCCATTAGCCAACAATGTGCCCTATCTGGATGAGATACGGGGCAACTGGGTTCACAAGGTCCTGGCATCCGACATAGTCACTGATGAGTTCACTGGAATCGTTCACATGGCCCCCGGCCACGGTCCTGAGGATTTCGACATCGGCATACAGCATGACCTGCCAGCATTCTGTCCCGTGGACGAGAGGGGTTACTTCACGACAGACGCTGGGGATTACAGGACCATGCATGTCAGGGAAGCCAATCGAAAGATAATCGACGATCTGACGGCCTCAGGGGCCCTTTTCAACGAGGAGGACATCACGCACAGATACGGGCATTGCTGGAGATGCCAGACGCCAATCATCTACCGCGTCACGGAACAGTGGTTCTTGAAGGTGAAGGGACTCAAAGACAAGATGCTCAAGGAGGTGGACAAGATCCAGTGGACGCCCGAATGGGCGGGAGCATCGAGACAATACGATTGGGTGCAGAATGCGAGGGACTGGTGCATCTCGAGACAGAGATACTGGGGCATCCCACTCCCAATCTGGAAATGCGAGTGCGGGGAGATGACCGTCGTCGGATCCTCCAAGGAGCTGAGCGAAGGAGAGAACTATGTCGAGGGAATGGACCTCCACAGGCCTTCCATAGACTCGATCGTGTTGACTTGCCCGGCCTGCAAGAAGGAAATGCACAGGATTACTGACATTCTAGATGTCTGGTTCGACTCTGGAGTCTGCTCCTGGGCGCAGCTGGGATATCCCGGGAGAAGGGATGAATTCAAGAGATGGTGGCCGGCGAGATGGATTACAGAGGCGCCCGACCAGACCAGAGGCTGGTTCTATTCACAGTTGGGGGCTGGAGTGATCGCGTTCGACAGGGCGCCCTACGAGTCTGTCCTAGTGCACGGCTGGTTGAACGATTCCGAAGGTCTGCCCATGTCCAAGAGTCGGGGGAATACGATAGAACCTTCTGGCATCGTCCATGAGTTCGGTGCCGATGCTCTAAGATTCTATCTTCTCAGAACCAGTGCCCCCTGGGAGGACATAAGCTTCCAGGTGGATGAAGTGAAGAATGCCAAGAGAACATTGAACATACTATGGAACGTTCAGAGGTTCGCATCCACCTACATGGTCATAGACGATTTCGACCCCGAAGAGTGGTCCCTGGATAGTCTCTCCGATCATATGAGGCCCGAGGATCGATGGATACTCTCAAGACTGCAGAAGGTCAAGATCCTCGCCGAGGAGGAACTCGAGAGCTACAATATCCACAAGGCCTGCCGTGAGGTGGAGGACTTCATATTGAACAACCTGTCCAGATGGTACGTCAGGTTGATCAGGAGCCGAACGTGGCTTGAGGAGGAGGACAGGAGCAAGCTTTCCGCCTACAAGGTCCTTCACGAATGCCTCACTACTATCGCGAAGATATTTGCGCCATTTACCCCACACATCGCGGAGGCCATCTACCAGAACTTGGATGGAACGGCATTGACAGTTCACATGTGTGACTGGCCAGAGGCCGACGAGTCGCTTATCGATTCCAAGCTCGAGAATCAGATGGAGACGATTCAAGAGATTGTCGAGGTCGTGCTCAAGGTCAGACAGAAACAGGGACTCAAACTCCGCTGGCCAGTGAGGAAGATTACGGTGAAGCCAGCCGATGCTTCCGCGTACGAAGCTTTCGATGTCCTTCGGGATGTATTCGCGAATCAGACCAACTGCAAGGAGTTGGATATTCTGCAGCCAGGTCAGGATTTCGACGACTACGTGCTCCAGGTCAAACCAAAGGAAGCCGCGATCGGAAAGGCGTACAAGCAATGGTCCAGCAAAATCGCGACTCTCCTGGAGAGTCGGCCCGCCGACGTCGTTGCCAAAGAGATAAGGAAAGGCCAGTACGTCCTTGGAATCGAGGGCCACGTCATCCGAGTCGATCCTGAGATGGTGGAAATCGGAATGAAGCTCCCCAAGAACGTCGTGAGCGTGGCCCACGACAAGGGAGAGATATTCGTTGATATGGAAATCACCCCGGAAATCAGGGGCGAAGGGTTCGCCCGCGAGACCATTCGAAGAATCCAGGAGATGCGGAAGGAGATCGACCTCGATGTCGAGGATTTCGTGAGCACCAAGGTGAAGGGTAGAGAGGAACTGCTGAGACTGGTAGCTAGATGGAAGGATTTCATAGCAACCGAAACAAGGTCAAGAGATCTGCATCTCTCCAAGGTCGACATCGACGAAGAGTACGTCGTCGAATGGAACATCGAGGGAGAGGTGGTCACCATCGGAATCACGCCTCTCTACATGAAGGAGGCACTAATCACATTCACACAGATTCCAGGCATCAATGAGAAGAAAGCTGTACTCATGTATGATGCAGGATACAATAGCCTCGCTTCTTTGGAGCAGGCAACCAGTGGAGAACTCGGGAAGATAGAGGGAATGGATGAACTCGATGTCAGGAGGATTGAGAACTTCCTATCGCTTTCTCTGGAGGAAAGGGCCTTCCGCGCCTTCGTCTGTCCCTTCTGCGATATAGACCTGTCCTCGGGGACGACGGTCTGCCCACGATGCGGGGAGTCCATCGAAGAAGAGAAGCACATTTGCCCCGAGTGCAAGAACGAGGTCTCGGCCGAAGCCCTCATATGTGAGCACTGTGGGGCCCAGCTCATGGAGGTTGCGGCAGCCACAGTAATCAAGGACAAGATCGACACCCTCACACACATCGGGGGAGTCTCTGTGGAGAATGCGGAGTGGCTTCTCTCGAAAGGATACGACTACGACAGGCTAGCTGGTGCCGACCTCGAAGAGATACGGCAGGTCGAGGGCATACGCGAGAGCTTGGCATTCCTCCTGGCAGATCACTTCGGTAAAGTCGAGCATGTCTGTCCACTCTGTGGGACGAAGGTCGAGGCTGATGCGACCGTGTGTCGGCGTTGCGGAACATCTCTGGTTCCCGTCGAGGGGGAACCGGAGGAAGCTCCCCCGGTAGAGGCCGAGGTCTCCGAAGAGCTTCCCGCAGAGGAGGCTGTTCCCGAGGAGGCACCACTTATGGAGGTTGAGGAGCCTATCGAGGACGTGGCCGAGGAGGTTGCTGAAGAACCCGAACCCGTGCCAGAGGGGCTCGAAGCCGAGGTGGAGGAACCTCCAATCGCGGACGCAGAGATCGAGATCCCCGATTTGAATGAGGCCTTCACGTATCTCGTTAAGGAAGAGAGATCGGACTACACATTCAGAATGCTCCTGAAGGGCATCGAGAAGGGGAAACCTGGTTTTTGCGTCACTCGAATCTATCCTGACAAGGTGAGGGAGGCACACGGCCTCGAAGACGTTCCTATCCTCTGGCTCAGCAATGTGGGGAAAGAGGACTCCGTCCGCCCCAAGGACCTGGAGAAGCTGAGCCTCTCCCTCGAGCAGTTTATCACCAAGGAATCCGGGATCGTGCTTCTCGACGGCATCGAATATCTGATTACGAACAACAACTTCATAACCGTCCTGCGACTCATCCAATCCCTTCGCGACCAGATTGCCATCAACAGGTCCATACTCCTGATATCAGTCAATCCTGCAACTCTCGATGAACACCAGCTTAATCTGCTGGAACGCGAGGTGGATACTGTTCTGGGTCCCTATCCTTAGCACCCACCGTTGGGCATGTCGCCGATATCTGCCCCAACCAGATCGTGGAGTTCCCGGTGACTACATGAGGCTATCAAGCACTCTCTTCAGTCTGGTCACGCGATCATAGCTTGAGATTTCCTCCGGCCGAATCCATCGGTACTCCACGTGCTCCCAGTCAATCGTGATCTTTCTTGTGTCGACCTCATATAAGAAGGGATGAACCTCCCAGATGGTGTCATTCCCGCGTGCCAGGATGGGCTTTCCCTCCTTTCTGAGCAATGGATTCCCAATGGCGGTTTCCTCAAGGATCTCCTGCCTGGACCTATCAACCGGGTCCTCGTCGTCCTCCAAGTAACCAGAGACACCAGCCCACTTCCCCCTCTGCGTGCCGACCTCTTCGCTTCTCTTCAACAGCAGGACTCTTCCCTTGTTGAAGAGGAAGGACGTGACCGCCCGCCTCAACTGTACGTCAGGCAGCTCAACGGAGGACTCCTCGGCATCTACAACCATCTTGTCCCCTGTTCTCAGGAGGCCAACGTCGATTCCATCAATCATCGGGATTCCAGATATCACTGCGCCAGTTGCCACCACCGCTTCTGCCCTCTCGTTGACAATCGCCACAGGAGCTCGTCTGCTCCTCTTTGTGCTGTACATGACGTAGGATCCGACCGTGCTGCCTCTTCCGAACGGGAATGCAAGAACCTTCCCCCGGATGGACTCACCAGAGATATCGCTCTTGTGGTCTGTTATCAGACCGCTCTGTGGGTCGACGTCACCCAGAAATGAGATAGGGGAAGTCGAGACCAACCCGATACCCTCCGCCCCCCCTCCTGATATCCTTCTACCTATGAGTTTCACAGGAATCTCCTCATCAGACTTCCGACATCGTCGAACACGACCTCCTGTGAGCAGAACTTGGGGAGGTAGAATGCAGCCTTTCCGGAATCCGTTGCCACCACTCTGCTTCTGTCTTCTATCGGGCAGACGACCATGCACGTGTCGCAGAGCACCTTCCCGATGTCTTCCAGCCGGTCGTGAAGGCCTCTAGCCTGGCTGTATACATGGCGGCTCGTGCATAGCCATATCTCGGTCCCTTTCCTCTTCTTCATTCGACGACCGGCCAGATCCTTGAGCTCCTCCATTGAAAGGTGAGGGCACCCGATGGCAACTATGTCGGGCTCCTCCTCCTCCTCCGTACCCAGCTCCTCTGCCTTCTCATCCAGCTCCTCTCGGCCGATATCGATTCTCTCCAATTCGTCGGCAACCGCGTTCCTGTGCTCGGGAGTCACGTCCTCAATGTGGAAGAGGGGGATTGAGCCCGTCGATGCCAGAGCGGCTCCCAGGGACTTCATTTCACTCTCGCTGGCGGACAGGCCTCGGAAATACGGGACCCCGTCCTCCGCAAACTCCCCCACTACGCATCCCAGGCTGGCGAAGTCCTTTCCCTTCAGCGGGCTTGAGACTTCCACGATCACCGTTGCCTTCCTGTTGTCGTCGATGTGAAGGCCGTATCGTGGCGTGAGGCCCGTCAGTGCTGAGGCCAACGCAGATGGCCCGCCCTCCCTGTTCGTGCGGGCCCCAATGACCGAATTGGCGAATGCCACCGCGGAAGATTCCGCCCAGGCGATGATATCTCCTTGGGATGGTCGGTTGCCCGCAAGATACGGTGTGCACGTCCAAGACTCCTCTACACCCATCTTCTCATACAGCCCCACGATTTCTAGCTGCTTCTGGGCGAAATCAGCAGATATCCCCATCTCCTTCCATCTCTGCCTGTCCATCGCTGTCGGGTTGGCAGTCGTTCTGGCCCTCACTCTCGTCCCCTGCGCCATGTCTGTGAGGAACTCGATCCCCGCGTCCCCTATCGTTTTGTACGAGACGCCACTGACGTGCGCTGAGCTTATCGGAACGAGACGGTCAGCGCCGAAGATGTCGCCGAGAGCGCAGAGTATCTCCATCGCCTTCCTTTCCCCGAAATGGCCGTTCTCCAACAACTCCTCCTGATCAGCCGTCAAGTGCAACGAATCACTCCTCTCGCAGCGTTTCCATCAGCACTCCCATTGCCACGTCCCGATTGGCTGGGTAAGCTCTCACTTTGGCAACAACTGATACCGCATCATCTTTCTCGGTCATCTCGATCGTGCCCTTGTATGCAGCCTGCTTTGAGAATCTCATGTGGAGACTCCCTTCCTCGTCCAATCTTCTGTTCAGCGAGGCGAGGATTCTCGAAAAGAGACCCACATCTCTGAGCTTCTCAAGGAAAGCTTCCAGGTCCTTTCTCTTGTTCAGGAAGACCGTGATCTTCACCACTGGGTTGCCGTGATGTCCCTTGAGTGTCTCGGTCTCCACCTTCTGAGCTCCTGAAACGAACCTCATGGCCGACTCCACTCTTGACTGGTCTTCAGTCGCGTGGGAGTACGTCCTCAACCTGACATTGTGCAGAATGTTCATTCGCCCAGCCCGCTGAGGTAGTCCTCTATGGATTTCCTGAAGTTCTCCAAGGTCCCTTCGTTCTCCACTCTGACATCCGCGGATTCGATTAGCGCACCCAAACCCCAAGCAGTTTCTCTCCTTTCTCTCCTGTCAAACTCGTCTCGTGACAGAATGTCGTCCTCTCTTCCTCGGGCGACGAGTCTTCGAAACCTTGTCTCGGGTGACGATCGGATGGCAACCAGTCTCAGGGAACCGCCAAAGCTATCCTGGAAGACTTTGAGCTCGGCATCGCTCCTCAACCCGTCTATCACACACTTCGATGATCGAACGAACGGAAGCGTCCTCCGAGCCCATACGTTTGGACCGTGGATCTTCCTCTCCTCGTCGGCCATGCCGCCAACGCTCGCATCGCTGAAAGGCAACCCCCTTCTCTGGGCCTCTTCCCTCACGACATCGCCCATTCTAGTGATCTGATATCCATGGTCCGAGCAGACTTTAATGAACTCTTCCTTCCCACAACCGGGCATACCTGTGACGCATATCACCGGCAAGATTCTACCCACCCAGTTGTCATTCAATCGAATCCTATAAGAACCTATTGAAGTTTCTTGGCCCGCCCTCAGAGAACCGAAAATTAGAAATAACCACGTGGAGTAGAGAGATGTCCCAGTGGGTGATGAGAAATGCCTTTAGATCTTGATCTGAGTAAACTGCGGTTCGGCACCGAACTGCTCAAGAGGGGATTTGCGAAAATGCAGAAGGGCGGCGTCATAATGGATGTCACAAACGCCGAGCAGGCCGTGATCTCCGAAGAAGCAGGTGCCGTTGCCGTGATGGCCCTCGAGAGAGTTCCTGCCGACATTAGAACTGCGGGGGGCGTCGCCAGGATGGCCGACCCCAAGAGGATTGAGGAGATAATCGGATCGGTCACGATACCTGTCATGGCCAAGGCCAGGATCGGTCATTTTGCGGAGGCCCAAGCCCTGGAGACCCTCGGGGTCGATATGGTCGATGAGTCCGAGGTTCTGACCCCCGCGGATCCTTTCTTCCACATAGACAAGAAGCAGTTCAAGATACCCTTTGTGTGTGGGACCAGAAACCTGGGCGAAGCGGCCAGGCGACTATTCGAAGGTGCCGCGATGATGCGGACAAAGGGTGAGGCGGGAACGGGAAACGTTGTAGAAGCGGTCCGCCATATGAGGATAATGAATTCCTCCATCTGCAGACTCGGCGACCTGTCCGAATCCGAGATGCACAGAACCGCCGGGAAGTTCGCTGAGAAGTACCTTACGCTGGCTGGGTTCGTGAAGTCACACATGGCAGATGAGAAAGCAGACTTCTCGACGATGACGATTTTTGGCGGGAAGACGTATTCCACGATGGTCGAGGAGATTCACGATGTGCTGAAGGAGATTGCGGAGATGAAGAGGCTCCCCGTCGTGAATTTCGCGGCGGGCGGCATAGCCACTCCAGCCGATGCGGCCATCATGATGCAGCTCGGCTGTGATGGTGTCTTCGTCGGCTCTGGGATATTCAAGTCCGGGGATCCACCCGTAATGGCAAGAGCGATTGTTGAGGCCGTGACGAACTTCGATGACCCCTCGGTTATCGCGGAGGTCTCGAAATCCCTCGGGGATCCAATGAGAGGTCTAGATATCAACGAGATTCCTGAGCACGAGCGACTTCAAGAGCGCGGGATATAGCCGCTTCCGCCGCAACCCGCCTGACCTCCTCAACTCCATCACCAGTGAGTGCCGACATCTGCAAGCGAGGAGAGTCCCGTCTCATCAGGTCAGATTTGTTCTCGACCGCGACAAGGGGGATGTCCTGGAACTGTTCGGAGATGTCTCTCATGAGGCTCTCCTGCTTCGCGACCTCATATCCGCAAGTCTCGGTCATGTCGAGGACGAAGACGATCGAATGTGCCAGGAACCTCAGAGCCGCAATGGCCTGTCTCTCAATCTCGTTCCTTTCGGCCATCTCCCTGTCGAGAAGACCTGGCGTGTCGATGACCTGGAAACGCGTGCGGTCCTTGTCGAAATGCCCCAACGACACCTTTTTCGTCGTGAATGGGTAATTCTCCACTCTCGGTTTCCCGGACGACATCGCTCTCACGATCAGGGACTTGCCCACATTGGGATACCCAGCGATGACTATCGTGGGCACTGATGGATCAATGGAAGGCATTTTTCGCAGTCTCTTCTTTGCCTCGATTAGGAAATCCAGTTTACTGGACGTCTGTTTCAACAACGACGATATCCGGCCGAAAGCCTCCTTTCTGAGGGCCTCGATCTCCGCATGGTTCCTCGCTATTCTTACTCTCTTGATGTAGGTCCTCCTGATCTCGCTGGATTTCTCCGCACACCACTTCAGCGCGCCCAATGACCTCTTCAGATCGTCTTTGCCGACGAGTATGTCAACTATCTCGAAATAGAAAGGGTGAAGACTGTCCACCGAAGAGGATTTCTTCTGATACCGAGTCAGAGTGGACACGATGACGTCGTTGAGGACGTCGATCTTCTTGATGGACGTCTTCTTGGCAATCTCCTTCTTGTTCCTCCCTCCCACGGAGACCTTCGAGACTCTCTTGAACGCCGTGTCCAGAAGCTCATCACATGTCATTATTGCCGGTATCCTGAACATCCAGGTGGTCATCTCCTTCGAGGACAAAATAGTTGCGTATCTAGACTGCCACGAAGCCAAATGCCACAAACACCGCCGCGACTATTGCCGACCGGATCACCCCAGCGACGAAATTGACACCAAGAAAAACGTTCATGCTCAGGACCTCTCCCTCCGTGTTGAAGAGGGAGTAGATGTATATCGGGACCGTGTCCGGCATCAAGGGAATGCTCAGGAGTATGAGTAGACCAACATGGCGTGTCCTTCGCACGAACCTGGTCATCAGCCCGACGAACCACTTCGAGAATCTGTATTTCTCGGACCATCTCCTGATGTTGTCTTCGACCCTTATTCCAAGGAAGAAGATCGCCCAGGCTCCCACGGTCTTCCCTATCGCTATTGTCAGAGTCGCACCCACGAAGAGCACGAAGTCTCCGCTCAGAATGGGCCAGATTAGCGCGACCTCGAT